>NZ_CP110008.1:2455000-2755312 GCF_025947285.1 Flavobacterium sp. N2820
GAAATTGCTTCCGTGTTTTTATATACAAAAGCAACTTTTTGAAAATCTTCAACAGTTCCTTGACTATTTTCGCATAGTAATTTAATTAATTGAAATGGATGTTGTGCAAAACCATAAATTTCAGTTCTATTGCAAGTCGAAGTAACTACTAAACTTTCCAATCCTTCTGCTTTTGCTTGATGTAATAAATTTTGCTTAGCTTTATCATCTAAACTAAATTTACCTCTCATTTCCGCATCGGCTTTTTTGTAACTTAAACCTACTGCGTAGAAAGTTGGATGTTTCGCAAATGTATTGTTTTCCATGGTTTATACTCTTTCCTAAAAGTTTAACAAAATTATTAGTATGCCATTTATAAAAGTAACGCTCAAAGGACTTTTTGTATCGATAAAAGATATTTTGTATCTAATTCATCTTTTTAGCGTTATTTCTATTAAATTTGTAGCAAAATCAAGTGTTTTGAATTTAACTATATAGAATAATTCTAAATAACAATTTGATTTTTGTTTGTAACTATATACGAAAAAATATCGCTATGGGTTCTCAAGAAGAAATAAAAATTGAAAATGATTTTATTTTATATCTTTTTCAAAATGATGGAGACGAAATGTATCGAATTCAAAAACCTGTAAATCAAGGATTTATTCAATTTCATTTTGGCTTAAAAGGAAAAGGAAAATTTATCTTCAATCAAGGAAATTATGCATTGGATTTAAAGGAAGAGAAGTCACTTTTGTTTTATAATCCGCAAAAAGAATTGCCGCTTAATCTTGAATTGGCACCACACACTTGGATTGTATCGGTGATTATTTCGATAAAAAAATTTCATGGTCTGTTTTCATCTCAAGCAGAACATATTCCGTTTTTGAGCGAAGAAAACAAAGATAAAAAGTACTATAAAGAAAACGATATCAGTCCGTCGATGGCAATTGTGTTGAGTCAATTGTTCCATTACAACCTCAACTCGTTCATTAAAAACCTATACTATAAAGGAAAAGGTTACGAATTATTGAGTTTGTATTTTAACCGTTCTGAAGATCCAAATGCAGAACAATGTCCGTTTTTGATAGACGAAGAAAATGTATTAAAAATAAAAAAAGCCAAAGAAATTATGATTTCTAATATGGCTGAGCCACCAGGTTTAGAAGAATTATCTGAACAAGTGGGATTAAGTTTGAAGAAATTAAAAATGGGTTTCAAGCAAATTTATGGCGATACGGTTTATGGCTTTTTATTTGAATACAAAATGGATTATGCCCGTCAATTGCTTGATAGTGGTTCATATAATGTAAATGAAGTAGGTTTAAAAATCGGATACAGCACGGGAAGTCATTTTATTGCAGCTTTTAAAAAGAAATTTGGGACAACACCAAAAAAATATTTAATGAATTTGAACACGAATGTATAAAACCAATTGATATCAATTTCGTATATCAAACTATAAATAAAAAAATGATAATTTAAAAAGTAAGAAAACCAAATGAATTACTTTTATAAAAAAACAATTGCCATATGAAAGGAGTATTATTAGTAAATTTAGGATCACCAGAAAGCCCAACAGCAAAAGATGTAAAGCCGTATTTAGATGAATTTTTAATGGATAAATACGTAATTGATGTTCCGTTTTTATTGCGTGCATTATTAGTTAGAGGAATTATTTTGCAAACGCGTCCAAAAAAATCGGCTGAAGCCTATGCACGAATTTGGACTAGCGAAGGTTCTCCTTTAATTGTGATTTCTAAAAAAATGCACCAAAAGGTTCAAAAATTGGTTGATGTTCCGGTTGCTTTAGCCATGCGTTATGGAACTATGACCATTTTAAAAGGATTACAAGAATTAAAAGATAAAGGTGTAACCGAAGTAATGCTTTTGCCTTTATATCCTCAACACGCCATGGCTTCAACTACTACTATTTTAGTTTTGGCAGAAGAATTACGTCAGAAGCATTTTCCAGAAATGACATTTACTAATGTTCCCGCATTTTATAACAAACCCGATTTTATTCAGGCTTTGGCAAATTCTATTAAAAAGCATTTGGAAGGATTTGAATATGACCATTTATTATTTTCGTATCACGGAATTCCAAAACGCCATATTCGTAAAACAGATGTAACGAAATCGCATTGTAAAATTGATGGTTCTTGTTGCAACACGCCTTCTCCAGCACACGAATTTTGTTACCGTCATCAATGTTATGAAACTACAAAACAAGTTGTAAAATTATTAGGAATTCCAGAAGGAAAATACAGCCAAACCTTTCAATCGCGTTTAGCAGGTGATAAATGGTTAACACCTTATACAGATGTAGAAATCAACAAAATGCCAGAACAAGGCATTAAGAAATTAGCGGTTGTAACGCCAGCATTTGTTGCCGATTGTTTAGAAACTTTAGAAGAAATTGCTATGGAAGCCAACGAACAATTTTTGCATCATGGCGGTGAAGAATTCATGGCAGTTCCGTGTTTAAATGATGAAGATGAATGGTGTGCTGTGGTTGCGAATTGGATTAAAGAATTTAAAAATAACTAAATTAGTTTACAGTCTCAGTAAACACCTGCGACTGAAAACTGAAAACTGAAATATGGAACTTTACAACTACATAAAATCATTGCATTTAATCTTTGTAATCACTTGGTTTGCTGGGTTGTTTTACATTGTCCGTTTATTTGTTTATCACGCAGAGGCCAAACAAAAACCACAACCTGAACAAGACATTTTGATTAAACAATACCAATTAATGCAATACCGTTTGTGGTATATAATTACATGGCCAAGTGCCGTTTTGGCAAGTGTTTTTGCTTTTTGGATGTTGTTTTTTACGGAAGTTGGAAAAGTTTGGATGGCTCAACCTTGGATGCATGTAAAATTAGCTTTCGTGTTTTTATTGTATTTGTATCATTTAAAATGCCACCAAATTTTTAAGCAATTGCAAAGTAACGAAGTAAAACATTCAAGTAATTTTTTCAGAATTTGGAATGAAGGTGCTACTATAATTTTATTTGCAGTTGTTTTTTTAGTAATTTTAAAAAATGCAATTAATTGGATTTATGGCGTCATCGGAATTTTTGTTTTTTCGATAGTTATTATGTTAGGATTCAAATGGTATAAAAAAATAAGAGAAAAGAATCAAAACAGTTAATGGATAGAATTTTTAATATTAAAAATCTTTCACTTCGAATAAGAATATTTCTATCCATGATATTCTTAACACTTATTGCGTCTATACTTATTGCTACGGTTTCTATTTATCAATTTAGAAATGAGGCAAGAGAATACCATCAAGATCGTTTAGAACGAAAGGAAACCGCTATTGCTGAGCATATAAATTATGTTTTACAAACGACGACTTATCCATTAAATACAAAAAATATTCCGTTAATTTTTAAAGATAAAATTTTTGAATTAGCAGATATTCATAGTATGGAAATTAATTTTTTTGATTTAAAAGGAAACTTATTAATTTCATCAAAAGCTATTTTTAGACTAGACAAAGACAAACCAAAAATAAATGCATCAACCTTAAAAATCATTCAATCTTCATTGGATAAAAGGTATATAGAATTTTCAAATGTTGACGATAGAACGTTTCGATCATCCTATTCTTATTTAAAAGATAATAAATTTAAGCCGCTTGCTATTTTAAATTTACCGTATGAAGAAGATGCAGAGTTTTATGACAATGAAGTTCAAAATTTCTTAATTCGTTTTGGACAGGTCTATACGTTCATGTTTCTTATTGCAATTGTTTTGTCTTACTTTTTATCGAGTTATATTACAAAATCATTAAAAATTATTAGTGATAAAATTCAGCAAACACAATTAGATCAACGCAACGAAAAAATTGTAATTGAAGATGGAAGTAAGGAAATTAATCTTTTAATTAATTCCTACAATAATATGGTGGATAAATTAGAAGAAAGTGCCACTATATTAGCACAAAGTGAACGGGAACAAGCATGGCGCGAAATGGCAAAACAAGTAGCCCATGAAATTAAAAACCCGCTTACTCCAATGCGTTTAACGGTGCAAAGTTTTCAACGTAAGTTTGATGTAAACGATCCTAATATTGCAAAAAAATTAAATGATTACACACAAACCATTTTACAACAAATAGACACAATGAGTTCGGTGGCAAGTGCTTTTTCTAACTTTGCAACTATGCCTGCACAACAAAATGAAACCTTAAATGTGGTGTTTATTGTTAAAATGGCATTGGAAATTTTTAACGAAGATTTTATTCAATTTTCTGCATTAGAAGACGAAATTATTGCCAAATTGGACCGAACGCAACTAATACGTGTAATCACAAATTTGGTAAAAAATGCTATTCAATCTATTCCGGAAGAGCAAGAACATAAGCTTGTTTTTGTGACCGTTTTTAGAGAAGATAATCAAGTGAAAATTGCAGTAAAAGATAATGGAAAAGGAATTTCAGAAGAAAATGCAGCACGAATTTTTGAGCCAAAATTTACGACAAAATCAAGTGGAATGGGGCTTGGTCTAGCAATTATTAAAAATATTATCGAAAATTACCACGGAACAATTACTTTTGAAACTGAATTAAACATTGGAACCGAATTTCTGGTTTCTTTCCCAATAAATAAACCATTATAATAAAAAAGTCCCGATTAAATCGGGACTTTTTTGTTTTATACTGATGGTAAGATTTCAGTGTCTTTGTTTTTTCGACTCTTAATTTTGATTTTCATTCTGTTTAATAAGAAGAACATCACGGGAACAATAATCAACGTAAGGAATGTTGCAAATATTAATCCGTAAATAACCGTTTTTGCTAAAGGTCCCCAGAAAATTACGTTATCTCCACCCATATAGATATTAGGATTGTAGTTGATAAATAATCCAAAGAAGTCGATATTTAAACCAATTGCTAATGGAATTAATCCTAAAACCGTTGTAATAGCCGTTAACAATACAGGACGTAATCTTGAACGACCTCCTTCAACTATAGCATCAAAATAATCTTGTTTACTTAAGATTGCGCCTTCTTCTAAACCTAATTCGGCTACTTTTCGGTCTAATAATAATTGAGTGTAATCTATCAATACAATTCCGTTGTTTACAACAATTCCGGCAAGAGAAATAATACCCATCATGGTCATAATGATTACGAAATCGTTTCTAAAAATAACCAATCCAAGGAAAACTCCAATAAAACTCAAAATCACAGTAAACATAATAATAGCTGGTTTTGAAATCGAATTAAATTGAGCTACCATTACTAAAATAATGCCTCCCATTGCAATTAACAAAGCTTTAAATAAGAACGAAGAGTTTTTTTCTTGTTCTTCTTGTTCACCAGTAAAAGCGAAATTAGTGTCTTTTGGCATTTTATAAGTTGCCATTTCTTTTTTCAAAGCACCTACAATTTCATTGGCATTATAACCTTCCAATACATTTGAATATACTGTAATTACTCGTTTTAAGTTTTTACGTTTAATGGTGTTGAATGAAGATGTATTTGTTTTTTCTACTAACGCAGCAATTGGAACTTGTTGTAATCTTCCAGTAGCTTGATCTCTAAATGTGATTGGCTGATTGAAAATAGCACTGTTATCATTTTTTAAATCTTCGTTAAAACGCACATTTATTTCATAATCATCTTTGTCTTCTTTATAAGTAGAAATTTTTTCTCCGTATACAGAACGACGTAATGTTTGTCCTACTTGAGCTGTTGAAACCCCTAGTTGTCCCGCTACTTTTCGGTCTACGATTACTTCTAAACCAGGTTTTGATTTATTAACATCTAGTTTTAATTCTTCAATTCCAGCAATGTTTTTCGAGTTGATAAAATCTTTAACTTTTTCAGCTTCAATTAACATGTCGTTATAATTTTCACCAGAAATTTCAACATTGATCGGATAACCTGAAGGTGGTCCGTTTTGATCTTTTTCGACAATGATGGAAACACCAGGATAACCTTTAACAGCTGCACGAATTTCATTCATTAAATCGCTACTTTCAACTCCTTTTCTAAACTTAAATTCACGCATTGATAAAGTAATTTTTCCTCTGTGTGGCATTTCATTTTGTGAACCACCATCGGTTTGAGGATTTCCAGCACCTTCACCAACTTGTGCTACACCCGATTCAACCATAAAGTTAAAATTCTCTTCATCGGTATATTTATTGGCTACAGCATATACTTTTTTCTCAACTTCTTTTGTAAAAGCATTTGTTTTAGCAATATCGGTTCCTTCAGGGAATTCGATATACGTTATAATTTGATTAGGTTGATTCTCCGGAAAGAATAATACTTTTGGCTGGGCAATTCCCACTAAAATAAATGAGAAAATTAATAAACCAACTGTTCCAAATAAGAAATAATAAGGTCTTTTACCACTCAAAACATAAATCAGGGATTTTTTGTAAAAATTTTCAAGTTTAACTAATGAAACTTCCATAAAATATTTTTGAGCTCTTGCTAAATAATATTTGTAAATCCAAAGCATTACGGCAAAGAAAACCATTAAATTTCCAATTCCTTTTAAACCATCTGTGCTGGTTGAAAAACCAAGAATTACTAAAATTATTCCTATTCCTCCAACAATGCTACTCAAACGAATTAATGTTTTTTGAGACATTTCTTTCTCTTCCAATTGCATAAATTCGGCATTAATAAGGGCATTGATAACTAATGCTACAAATAATGATGAAAATAATACAACTGAAAGCGTCATAGGGAAATAAATCATGAATTTACCCATTGTTCCAGGCCATAACCCTAATGGGAAAAAGGCAGCTAAAGTGGTGGCTGTTGATGCAATGATTGGCCAAGCAATTTCTCCAACTCCTTCAATAGCGGCTTGTTTTCGGCTTAAGCCTTGACTCATTAACGAATGTACGTTTTCTACTACTACAATTCCGTTATCAACTAGCATTCCGAGTCCCATTACTAAGGCAAATAATACCATCGTATTTAAAGTTACTCCAAATGAAGCTAAAATAATGTACGACATAAACATAGAAAGCGGAATGGCAAAACCTACAAAAAGGGCACTTCTAAATCCTAAGAAAAACATCAAAACACCAACAACGAGTAATACTCCAAAAATGATGTTATTTACCAAATCATCTACTTGGTTAATGGTTCTTGAAGATTGATCATTTGCCATAGAAATTTTTAAATTCGATGGAAAATAATCGTCTTGTGCTTGTTTTACAATTTGTTTGATGCTTTCTGTAGCCTCAATCATGTTTTTACCGCTACGTTTTTTAACATCTAACATTACTACTGCATTACCATATTCTCTGGCATGTGTTGTAGCTTCTTTAGGTTGAAACTTAATGGTTGCAATATCTTTAAGATACACCACACCATCTTGTTTTTTAACCACAACATCTTCCAATTCGGCAGGATTTTCAATTTCTCCTACTACACGAATGTTTTTCTTGATGCCGTTATTGACTACATTTCCACCAGAAATGGTTGTGTTTTCTCTAGAAACAGCTCCAATAATATCATCAAAACTGACTTGAGCTGCCGTCATTTTGTAAATATCTACTGCGATTTCCACTTCTTTTTCTTGCGCACCACGAATAGCTGCTTCTTTAATTTGTGGTAATCTTTCGATTTTATCTTCTAAATATTCGGCATAATCTTTTAATTTATCTAAAGGTAAATCTCCCGATAAATTAATATTTAAGATAGGTTGTTCTTCAGCAATGTTTAAATCGAAAACGTTTGGTTCTACCTTTTCGCCTCCTGGCATGGTTGGCCAATCCGTTTCAGATTTTACTAAATCTACTTTGTCTTTTACTTTTTGCTTGGCTGCATCAACCGAGATATCTTCATCAAACTCCACTAAAATCATAGAATAATCTTGAAGTGTGTTTGAGGTAATTTTAGTGACACCGGATATATTGTTAAACTCTTCTTCTAAAGGTTTTGTGATTAGTTTTTCAACATCTTCAGCTGCATTTCCTGGGTTGATTGAACTAACGTAAATTTTAGTTTCAATAATTTCAGGGAAATCTTCACGAGGCATTGAATAGTAGGAAATTAATCCGCCTATCAAGATAATAGCTGTAATTACATACACGGTCATTTTATTATTAATGGCCCATGTTGAAATTCCGAAGCTTTTGGTTATTTTATTACTCATACCAATAATTTTTTAGTACCTATTTTTTAATAATTTCAACAATATCGCCATTTTGAACGCTTCTTGCGCCTTCAATAATGATTTGTTCCCCTTTGTTTAATCCAGATTTTACTTCAATATTTGCACCAGAAGTTAAACCTACTACAATGGTTTTCTTGATTGCTTTTGGTTCTTTACCAGAAGTATCAACCGTATAAATAATTTTTTCGCCAACGGCATTTTCAGTAACAATACTTTCTGGAACTAAAATAGCATTTGGTTTTTTGTAGTCTTCGATTTTTAAAACAGCTACTTGATTTGGGCGCAATAAATTATCTGAGTTTGGAACCGCTACTTCAATACTAAAGTTTCTATTGTTTGGATTAATATAATTTCCAATTTGTCTCACTTTTCCTTTATATATTTTACCAGTAGATTTTACTTCAACATCTACGATTGCTCCATTTTTAATTTTCCCAATGAAACTTTCAGGAACATTTGCAGAAACATACATATCTGATAAATTTACAATACGCATTAATTGTTGTCCAGGGCCAACTACTTGACCTTTTTCAGTAATTACTTCGTCAATAACACCACTAAATGGCGCTTTTACAATTGTTTTTCCAAGTTGCGCCTTCATTTGTGCAACCGCCTTCATTTGTGCTTCGTAATTGGTTTTTGCTTGTAAAAATTGAATTTCTGAACCAATTTTTTTATCCCAAAGATTTTTTTGTCTTTCAAATGTAGTTTTTGCCAATGTAGCTTGTGTTTCCATCTGTGCCAATTGATTGCTTAAACCACCATCATCAATTCGTGCTAAAATTTGCCCTTTATTTACTTTTTGCCCTGATTTTACATATACTTGAGTTAATACTCCCGAATATTCTGGGTAAATAATAAGGTTTTGTTTGGTATCCACATTTCCTTGAATGTCAATGTAATGCGTGAAAATAGTGTCGTTAACAATTGCAGTTGTTACTAAAGCTGATTTTTTTAGTGTGTCTAATTCGGCAATAGCCAAATCAAGTTTAGCTAATTCGGCTCCAATTGCATCATATTGTTTCTGAATTTCGGCTCTTGTAGTTTTGATTGTTGTTAAATCCTTTGATTCAATCGCTTTGTCAACAGAAGCAGTTTTTGAATCACCTCCACAAGAAGTAATTAGTAAACCTAATAAACTGATGTATAGTATTTTTTTCATTATGTATTTTTATTTTTTATTGGTTAGTTTGTCTAAAGTTGCTTTTTTGTTTAAAACATCAATCATAGCTTGTAAATAATCTTGTTGTGCTGTGTATAATTGACGTTGTGCTTCGGTAAATTCAAAACTTGTAGAAAGTCCTTCTTTGAATTTTATTTGTTGTTTACCTTCAATTCTTTCGGCTAATTTTAAATTACTTTTTGAGGCAGCATATTGTTCTATACTAAATTCATAATCGGTTTTAGCTTGTTGAAACTGAAGTTTTAAACGTTGTTCTGTTTCGGTAAGTTGTGTTTTTGCTTGTTCAAAAGCAATTTTTGCTTGTTGTGTTCTGGCTTTATCTCTAAAACTACTGAATATTGGTAAACTAATATTTACTCCAAAATTTGAGTAATTATACCATTTTTGTTGTGTTGAAATAATATCAAATTCATTAGAAAATGTATTTGCACCATAGTTCAATTGCGCTCCAATAGTTGGCAGTGCTCTAAAACGCTCTAATTTTAATAACAAACGTTTTGATTCTTCATTGTTTTGTTGGATTTTATAATCTATAGAACTTGTTGAATCAAATTCTTGAGCAAGTACAGCTAAATCTACATTTTTAACTGCTAAATCATCAAGTTTTTCTGTAAGCGTTACATCGTTATTAATGTCAATTCCCATAGAAATTTTAAGAAGATTTAATGCAATTTCGGCTCTTTTTTGGGCATTCGATAAAGAACTTTTCAATTGTGTTAACGTAATTTGAAGTTGCTCTACGTTTTCTTCTTCGGTCAAACCGTTTTTAAAAGTTTCACTGGTTTCAAATAATGTTTTTTCTAAAGTGGTTTTGTTTTTTTCAAAGATTAAAACACTTTCTCTAGCTAAAAGTACATTTCCATAGGCATTCGTAACCATTTCTTTGATTTCTAAATCGGTTTTTTCTTTTGCATTTTGAGAAATTTGCAAATACACTTTAGCCGATTGCAATCCTACAATATAGGATCCATCAAAAATTAATTGGTTTAATGTTGCGGAAGCATTTGCGCTGTGTTTTGTTCCAAAAGCAATAGTTGAAATTTCATTTGGATCACCACCCGGATTAAACGCATTTCCAGAAACCCCTTGTACTTGAAAGTCAAGATTGTTTAAATACTGTAAATTACTGGTAATTTGTGGAAGTCCGGAAGCAGTTGTTTCCCATTTTTTTTGTTTGGCAGCTTCAATATCACGTTTTGCATTAATTGAACTGTAGTTGTTTTCAATAGCATGATCAATTGCTTGTTGCAATGTAAAGCTATAGGTTTCTTTTTTATCTTGTGCGTTCAAGAATAGTGAAACGAACAATAAGGTTAGTATTAGTTTTTGTTTCATTTAATGATTATTGATTTTTAATTAATGATTCAGTATTTGTTTTTCAAGTTCTTTTATACCTGCTAATGTAGCCATAGCTCTTATGTGGTATTCTAAAGCTTTTAATTCTAATTCTTGAGCATCTTTTTCAAGCATAGTGTTTTCGTTAATACTAAAAATTAGAGTGTAATAAAACTTCACATAATTTTCAATATCTAAATCTTTTCGATATAAACCTTCTTTAATTCCTTTAATAATATTGTCACGAAAACATTCTTCGCAAACACTAACTTGCATGGTTAAAATTTTTTCGTAAATTTCTGGATAGTGTTTTTTTAACTGATATATTGGTGATGATTCAGTAGATTTGAACATTTCTTTGAACATTCTCCTGATTTCGAAATTTTCTTCAATGGCATTAAAGTTTTGAGATACAATTTTAGTGATTGTTTCATGCACTTCCTTATGAACCATTTGAACACTTTCTTCAATCAGTAAGTCTTTATTGGAGAAGTATTTATAAATTGTTTTTTTTGAAATACACATTTCGCAAGCAATATCATCCATTGTAATGCTTTTGAAACCAAGTCTCAAAAACATGTCGGTTGATTTTTGTAAAATTCTGTTTTTCATTTGTTTTTTTGCAAAGGTACATTTGTAAATTGAATGTTTTACTTTTGAAAACAAAAAACAGCTACAAATTGTAGCTGTTTTTTTAAAATAAAAGATTTAAATCTTATAGAGTGTGTTTCGGGTTAAAACCGTCTTCACTTAATTCTGTGTGAACATAATCGGCAACCATTTCAGCTTCATAATCTGTTTTTTCTCCTTTAGAGAATTTAGCGATTATTTTCTCCATGATTTCATAAATTACAGGAACCACAATTAAGGTTAAGAATAACGATGAAATTAATCCACCAATAATTACCCAAGCCAAACCATTTTTCCATTCTGCTCCAGCACCAGAAGCTAATGCAATTGGGAACATACCAAATACCATCGCAATTGTGGTCATTAAAATTGGACGTAACCTTGCATGATTTGCTTGAATTAATGCTGTTCTAATACTTTCTCCAGCTTTACGTCTTTGATTCGTGTAATCCACCAACATAATCGCATTTTTACAAACCAGACCAATTAGCATGATGATACCTAAAATGGTAAAAATATTCAAAGTATTATTAGTTAAGGCTAATGCCAACATTGCACCAATAAACGAAAGCGGAATCGCAAATAATACTACAAATGGATGCACAAAACTGTCGTATAACGAAACCATTACAAGGTAAACCAAGATAATAGCCGCTAATAAAGCAATTCCAAGTGTTCCAAAACCTTCCGATTGATTTTCCATGTCACCACCCCAAATGTAATCTACACCTGTAGGTTTTTCTAATTTATCAATTTTTTCTTGCCATTGCGATACAATAGTTCCTGAAGCAACCCCCACATTTTGACCTTTTACAGTTACCGATGCTGATTTGTCTCTTCGTTCTAATTCACTTGGACCAGAACTTTCAGAAACGGTAGCAAATTGTATTAATTTAATTTGTTCACCTCTATCGTTAATGAAAATTAAGTTACTTACATCGGCAATACTTTTTCTGTCGAATGCATTATATTTAATGTTGATGTCGTATTCATATTCTCCAGCTCTAAATTTACCATCAGTATTTCCGCTAAATGCAGTTTGCATGGTCATACCTACAGTTTGTAAACTTAAACCAAGCGCAGCCATTTTATCTCTGTCCACTTGAACGTTTACTTCTGGATTTCCATCTTCTACCGATAATTCAATTTCTGTTGCTCCAGGAATCGTGCGTAATTCTTTTTCAGCAGCTTTTGCAAATGCCATTGCTGTTTCTACATTTGGACCAGTAACGATTAATCCTAAAGTAGCATCTTCAGCAGTTCCTAAAATACCTACTGGAACCGTTTTAACTTTTGCTCCAACTAAGATTTTTTCTAATTTACGTTTTGTTTTGGCAGCATAAACGTTTGCTGGTTCGTCACGTTTGTCTAAACCAACCATTTTTACGTTAATCTCCGATTTATAAGCGGTTGCTTGAGAAGCTCCTAAACCTTCACTAGTTTGCCCAATAGTCGTAATTTGACTGTGAACATATTCTTCTTTTTTCAAGAAAGCTTCTGCTTTTTGTGTCATGAAATTGGTTTGTTCTAACGAAGCGTCTTTTGGCATTTCAATTTGAACTAAAAATTCACCACTGTCAGACGCAGCGAAGAATTCACCTCCAATAAATCCACCACCCATTAATCCTATTGTTGAAGCAATAAATAAAGTGAAAACAACAATGAATGTTTTAATATAATGGTCTAAACACCAAGTCAACAATCCTGAAACCCAGTCAGTAAAACGAGTTAAATAACTTTCAAATCCAAGGATAATTCTTCCGAAAAAGGTTTTACCAGTAATGTGTTCTAATTTTCCATATCTAGAAGATAACCAAGGTATAATAGTAAACGAAGCCACTAACGACAATAAAGTAGAAATAATAACGGTTACACAGAATTGCGTAATAATGTTAGAAACTAATCCTGTACTCATTGCAATTGGTAAAAATACTACCACGATTACTAATGTAATCGATACAACCGTTCCTCCAATTTCGGCAGTTCCGTCATAAGCAGCACGAACTTTGTTTTTACCCATTTCCATGTGGCGGTAAATGTTTTCCAATACTACAATCGCATCATCCACCAAGATACCAACTACTAATGATAATCCTAATAAACTCATTAAGTTTAAGGTATATCCCATTAAGTAAATCCCAATGAAAGTTGCAATTAACGAAGCAGGAATCGAAACCATTACAATTAACGAGTTTCTAACACTGTGTAAGAAAAACAACATTACTAATGCCACTAATATAACGGCAATAAGTAAATCGTGAACCACTGCATCAGCTGCTTCTAATGTGAAAATAGTACTGTCTTTTGCAATTTCTAATTGTAAACCTTTAGATTTATAATCGTTTTCTAATTTGTTGATGGTTTTTACCAATTCTTCACTTACCGCTACAGCATTTGCATCGGATTGTTTTACAATTTGTAAAAGAATAGCACTTTTTTGATCTACACGAGCAACTTTTTCAGCAATTTTTTGCGTGTCTTGAACATCTGCAATATCACCTAAACGAACTTGAATTCCGTTTCTTGATGACACAATTAAGTTTCTTAATTCTTCAACATTTTTATATTTTCCGGCTAAACGAATTAATATTTTTTGGTCACGCGTTTGAATGTTTCCTGTAGGGAAATCCAAATTTGATGATAAAATATTTTGTTGCACTTGCGGAATCGAAAGTCCGTAACCTTGCATTTTTACTGCATCAAGATTTACTTGAATTTCTCTCTCTTGTCCACCAATGATGTTTACTTGCGCAACACCTTGAACACGAGATAAAATCGGAGCTAATTTTTTATCAATTAAGTCGTAAAAGGCAACTTCGTCCATTTTTCCGTTGGCACCAATAGTCATAATAGGTAAATCACTCAAGGAGAATTTAGTTAACGAAGGTGTTTCGGCATCATCTGGTAAATCACTAATGATAGCGTTAATTTTACGTTGCGCATCGTTCATCGAAATATTAACATCTGCATTTGAAGTTAATGTGATAGATACGGTTGATAAACTTTCGTATGATTTTGCATCAATTTTTTTGATGTTTTCTAAAGAAGCTACGGCATCTTCAATTTTTTTAGTTACCGTATTTTCAATTTCACTTGGCGATGCACCAGGATAAATTGTGGCAATCGTAATTACGTTAGTTTCAAATTTAGGAATCAATTCGTAGCCTAAATTGCTATAACTGAACAGTCCACCAAGTGTTAGAATTGTAAACAATACAATTACTAACGACGGACGTTTTATCGATATTTCTGCTAATTTCATATATTTTGATTATTTAATAACTTCAACAGCGTTTCCGTCTTGTAAGTTGATTTGTCCAGTTACAATTACAATTTCTCCGTTAGATAATCCGTCTAAGATTTCTACTTTGTCACCTAAAATTCTACCCGCTGTTACTTTTTTAAGTTTCGCCGTTCCGTTTTCAATTACAAAAATTTCATTGCTGCTAACACTTCCAACAAATGCATTTCTTGGTACAATTTTCAAAGTTTGTTTTTGTTGGTTTGAAGCAAATTTTGCTGTTCCATACATACCTGCTTTTAAATCGTTTGAAGTATTGTTTGTAATTTCAATTTCAACTGGAAAGTTTAAACTTGCATCTGCTTTTGGAGCAATAAAAGTAATTTTTCCTGTAAATTCTTTGTCAGGATACACATTTGAACCTATTTTAATTACGCTTCCTACTTTTAAGCTCGCCACTTGACTTTCATTAACCGTAACTTTTAATTTTAATTTAGATACGTTTACAATTTCGAACAATTCTGTTGGAGGCATTCCAGATAAAATAGATCCTGGTTCAATGAATTTTTTATTGATAAAACCATTAATTGGTGCCTTAATTCTGGTATCACCTACGTTGATGTTAGCTTGCGTTAAATTTGTTTTAGCATTTACCATTGCTAATCTTGCTTGGTCTAATTGTTGTTTTGTTACACCACCTGTTTTAAAAGCATTTTCAAATCTTGTGTAATCTGCAACAGCATTTTGATACACGGCATTTGCGTTTTGCGCATTTACGTTTATAACATCGCTTCTTACAATAGCAAGTGTTTGTCCTGCTTTTACATAATCTCCTTCTTTTACTAAAACTTGAGTTACTTTTCCAGACTTTTCAGCAGCAAATTTTAATTCTTGAATTGGTTCAAAATTTCCGTTTGATACGAAATCTAAAGAAACTTCTTCAGTTTTTACAGTGTCAACTTTTACTGAAACCGACGCATTTTTTTCTGCAACAATTGCTGTTTTAGCTTCGTTCTCAGTTTTGTTTTTTGATAATATAAATCCGATTAAACCTAATGAGGCTAAAATGATTACTATGGTTATAATTTTCTTTTTCATTTTAATTATTTATTGGTTAGTGTTTTTAGTTCGCCTTTTGATTTTATAAATTGAATTTCTGCTAATTTGTATTCTAAAATAGCATTGGTATAATTGTTTTGTGCTTCAACCATTGCATTTTCAGCATCTAATAAATCGGTTAATGCAGCTAATCCTTGCGTGTAATTGTTATTCGTATTGTTAAACACTTCTTGAGCAAGTTGTGCGTTTTCTTTTTGATTGTTGATGGTTATCAAACTGTTTTCAAGTTGCTTTTTTGCATTATCAAAAGCTAAATCCAATGCCAATTTTGTATCATCAAGATCAACTTTTAAAGAATTTAAAGCATTATTTGCTTGTCTTACTTTTGCTCTTGTTCCAAATCCAGCAAAAAGTGGCACTCTTAAATTTAAACCAATTGAGGCATAATCAGACCAATAAACACCATCTGATGGCTTTGCAAAAAGAGGCATCTCTGGACCTTGACCGATATAGTTATAACTTCCGCTTAATGAAAGTGTTGGATAATATGCCGCCTGAACTACCTTTTTTTGGTACGTTAATAATTGTTCTTGTTTTTTTAGTAACAAATATTCGGTTCTTCCAGTAACATCCGCTGTTGATGATAAATCTTGTGGTGTAACTTCAAAAGCAGTATTAGGAATGATGATTTTGTTTTCCATTGGCATTCCCATATAAAATTTTAAGGCGTTTTCTTGAAGCGAAATTGCATTTAAAATTTGCTGACGTAATGAATTGATATTGTTTACACGAACGGTAATTCTGTCGTAATCAATTTTTTTAGCTAAACCATTATCAAATTGTCCTTTGATGATGTCTTTTACTTTGTTTGTGTTTTTCAAGTTATTATCAACTACGATAAGTTTTTGTTGCTGAACATATACTTGATAATACGCATTTGCAACACGTTCAATAACTTGTTCTTCTGTTAATTGTGCGTTTATTTGATAAAATTCCCTAGTGGTTTTTGCTGCTTTCAATCCTGTAAATACCGATTGGTCAAACAAAGCTTGGTTTAAAGAAACACCAGCTCCAGAATTCCATTTTTGCCCAAAGGCAGCTTGAATAGTTGTACCAGGTGCACCAAAATTATCTCCATCTATTACCGTTGTTTGTAAAATAGGATTATAATTCAAGCTACCATTAGCCGAAATTTGCGGTAAAGCTCTAGAGCGAACTTCTTGAATTTTATACTCGCTATTTTCTACTTCTAATTTTGCTTTCTTAGCTTCTGCTTTGTTTTCAAGCGCAAAAGTTATAGCGTCTTTTAATGTTAGTGGTGCCACTTCTTGCGCACTTACTGACAGTGTAAAAGTTAATAATGTTATGAGGATCGTTTTCTTCATTGTTTATATAATTGGGTTTTTAAGGTGTTTTCCTAATTCAATAATTCCAGCTAATGTAGCCATGGCTCTAATGTGATACTCTAATGCTTTAACTTCTAATTCATGAGCATCTTTTTCTAACATCGTATTTTCATTGATATTAAAAATTAACGTGTAATAAAATTTTACATAATTGTCAACATCTAAATTTTCTCTATACAAGCCTTCTCTGATGCCTTTTAGAATGTTTTCCCTGAAACACGTTTCGCATACTTCAATTTGAGTACTTAATGCTTTTGCATATACTTCAGGATAGTGTTTTTTTAACTGATAAATAGGTGAAGATTCTGCAGAACGAAACATTTCTCTAAACATTCTTTTAATTTCAAAATTTTCTTCGATTGCGTTGAAGTTTTTAGATACAATTTTGTCTATCGTTTCATGAACTTCTTTGTGAACCAATTCAACACTTTGTTCAATTAAAACATCTTTATTGCTGAAATACTTGTAAATCGTTTTTTTTGAAATACACATTTCGCAAGCAATATCATCCATAGTAATGCTCTTGAAACCAAGTCTCAAAAACATTTCTTTCGCTTTATTAATAATTTTATCTTTCATCATTTCTCTAAAATCGCTTTTTGGGATTTTATTTTCGGGTACAAATGTATATCGGAAACTTTTAACACAAAAATAGTTTCCAAAGTTTTTACGAAAATTTAACATTTGATATATTCGTCTCATTTCAGAATATTGGAGTATTTTAGCAAAAAATTCAAATAATGCATTCTATATCCTATTACCAAGAAAAAATGACCCATCATTTTTCGCAAATTGTTGCCAACAAAGAGCCAAAAAATTTATACGAACCTATCGAGTATATTTTATCGCTTGGTGGAAAAAGAATGCGACCAGTTTTGACTTTAATGGCTTGTGAAGTTTTTAATGTTGATAGCGAAAAAGCCATTCCTGCGGCAACAGCTGTTGAGGTGTTTCATAATTTTTCATTAATTCACGATGATATTATGGATGATGCTCCTTTACGAAGAGGCAATCAAACCGTTCATGAAAAGTGGGATTTGAATACCGGAATTTTATCGGGTGATGCAATGTTGATTTTGGCGTATCAATTTTTTGAAAATTACGAACCAAAAACATTCCAGAAATTAGCAAAATTATTTAGTAAAACCGCTTTAGAAGTTTGTGAAGGACAACAATATGATGTGGATTTTGAAATGCGTGACGATGTTACTATTCCAGAATATTTAAAAATGATTGAATATAAAACAGCAGTTTTAGTTGGTGCGGCAATGAAAATGGGGGCAATTGTTGCAGAAACTTCAGAAGAAAATGCCAATTTGATATACGATTTTGGATTAAATTTAGGTATCGCATTCCAATTACAAGATGATTATTTAGATGCTTTCGGAAATCCCGAAACCTTTGGAAAGCAAGTGGGAGGCGATATCATTGAAAACAAAAAAACCTATTTATATTTGAAAGCAATTGAGTTTTCGCAAGCCGAACACAAACAACAATTATTACATTTGTTTTCCATTCAGCCTTCAGAAAATACAGATAAAATAGAATCAGTAAAAGCCATTTTTAATGCATCTGGAGCAAGTGAAGCTACTAAAAAAGCGATTCAAGACTATACTTTTAAAGCATTTGAAACTTTAGAAAAAATGGATATCGAAGCTGAAAAGAAAGCTATTTTGAAAGCTTTTGGTGAGAATTTAATGGGAAGAAACGTTTAACAGTGTGCCAATTTATCAATTCGGTAATGTGTCAATTTTAAAATAAAATGAATTTTGTAAACCCACAAAATATAGATGCACTAATTTCGCAAGCCGAAGAAGAGCATTTGTACTTTAAATTGATTGAGCAAACCAACAAAGATTTTGCTTTGGCAAATGAATCTTTAGATGTGCCAACAAGTATTTTTCCGTTTGAATTTAAAAATTTGGTACAAGAAAAAATATATAAACTCATTCAATATAAATTTGCTGAATACCTAAATTTACTATACATAATTGATGTTCCAGAGGAACAAATTAAAAAATTAGATGGTTCAGACTTAGTAGAATTATCAGAACAAGTTGCTTTTTTAGTGTTAAAACGTGAATGGCAAAAAGTGTGGTTTCGAAATAAGTATTAGAAATAAATCCGCACAAACGGCATAAAAGCTTCTGCATATATATTGTCTCTGTCTTTATGCAAAACATTGTATCGAATTCCAATAGTTACATTTTGATTGCGATAACCCGCACCTAAAAATAAAGCGGTATTCCAAAAATCCTGTTTTTCACTTCCAAAAGAATCTTCAAAAGTTCTATTGACCCTTAATTGCTCTAACTCACTTGAAATTTGAAGTTCCTCAATTGGGTGAAACAAAGCGATTAAACTACCTCCATACATATTAGCACTGTAAAAATTTCGTTGTTTAACGTAGTTGTATTGAGCGCCTAATCCAGCTGAAAAATAGGAATTAAAGTTGTAAATAGCACTTGGAGCTACCATGATATCGGCATACCCATTTCCGAATCCTAAACCTAATCCACCTCCAAATTGTACGTGTTTCCAAAAATCACTTTTTGTTTTAATTTGAGTGTTTTCTTGTGCATAAATTTCAGATTTAAAACCAAATAAAAACACAATAGTTAACAAAAGTGTTAAATCTATTACGGAATTCTTTTTCATAATTCAATTTTCAAAAAATTAATGTTATAAAAGTATAAAAATCCTTGAAAGATTATCATAAAATGTTTTACTTTTGCGTAATATTTTTAATTAAAAGGTCTTTCAGACAACACGATATGGATAGGTTTTCCTTTTTAAACGCTGCACACACTGCATTTTTTGCAGATTTATACGAACAATATTTACAAAATCCAGATAGCGTAGAACCAAGCTGGAGAAGTTTTTTTCAAGGATTTGATTTTGCTCAAGCCAATTATGGCTCAGAAGAAATGGCGCAACAAGTGGCTCATGTAGCTTCTGGTGATTCGGGCGAAATTTCTGAAAAAATGCAAAAGGAGTTCAATGTTCTTAAATTAATTGAAGGATATAGAACACGTGGGCATTTATTCACAAAAACAAATCCAGTACGAGACAGAAGAATTCATGGTCCTTCGTTAGCACTTGAAAACTTTGGATTATCACAAGCCGATTTGAATACGGTTTTTGATGCTGCTAAAATGGTAAATATGAAGCCTTGTTCTTTGGCTGAAATTATCAAACATTTAGAAAACGTATATTGTCAATCTATTGGAGTGGAGTACATGTATATTCGTGAGCCACACAAATTAGAATGGATTAAAAATCGTTTAGACATCAACGATAATTTGCCAAACTTTTCTTCCGATAAGAAAAAACATATTCTTAAAAAATTAAACGAAGCGGTTTCATTTGAAAACTTCTTACATACTAAATATGTAGGTCAAAAACGTTTTTCTCTAGAAGGTTGTGAAGCGGTAATTCCTGCTTTAGACGCTTTAGTGGAAGCTGCAGCTGATAAAGGAGTAGAGCAATTTGTAATGGGAATGGCACACAGAGGTCGTTTGAATGTATTGGCAAACATCTTTGGAAAAAACACTCAAAATATCTTCTCTGAATTTGATGGAAAAGACTATGATGAGGATGTAAATTTTGATGGCGACGTAAAATATCACTTGGGATTAACTTCAGATAGAGTAACCGATTCAGGCAAAAAAATTAACTTAAATTTAGCTCCAAATCCTTCGCACTTAGAAACAGTAGGCGCAGTTATTGAAGGAATTACAAGAGCAAAACAAGATAGAAATTATCCAAATGATTTTTCAAAAGTGTTACCGATTGCCGTTCACGGTGATGCCGCAGTAGCTGGTCAAGGTATTGTGTATGAAATCATTCAAATGGCTAAATTAGATGGTTATAAAACAGGTGGAACAATCCATTTGGTAATTAATAATCAAGTTGGTTTTACAACCAATTATTTAGATGCACGTTCATCAACTTATTGTACGGATGTGGCTAAAGTAACATTATCTCCCGTTTTACACGTAAATGCAGACGATGCAGAAGCAGTAGTTCACGCGATGTTATTTGCTTTAGATTACCGTATGGAATTTGGAACAGACGTTTTCATCGATTTATTAGGCTATAGAAAATACGGTCACAACGAAGGTGATGAGCCTCGTTTTACCCAACCTGTTTTATATAAATTAATTGCGAAACACAAAAATCCAAGAGATATTTATGCTGAGAAATTAGCACAAGAAAATGTGATTTCGGCTGGATTTGTAAAAGAATTAGAAGAAGCATATAAAGCAAAATTAGATGAAAATTTAGAAGCTTCTCGTAAAAAAGATTTAACTGTAATTTCACCATTTATGGAAAATGAATGGGAAGGCTACAAACAAGTTTCTGATGATGTAATGCTTCAAAAGTTTGATACCTCATTTGATAAAAAACAATTAACAGAAATTGCTAAAACCATTACAGAACTTCCTGCTGATAAAAAATTCATCAGTAAGATTACGAAGTTAATTGGAGATAGAAAAAACATGGTTGAAACCAATAAATTAGACTGGGCAATGGGCGAATTATTAGCTTATGGTTCCTTAATTTCAGAAGGTTTTGACGTGCGTATTTCTGGGCAAGATGTTGAACGAGGAACATTTTCCCACCGTCATGCTGTAGTTAAAGTAGAAGATTCAGAAGAAGAAGTAATTCTTTTAGATAAAATTAAAGATAAAAAAGGAAACTTTTATATCTACAATTCACACCTTTCAGAATATGGTGTTTTAGGTTTTGAATACGGATATGCGTTGGCATCGCCAAAAACCTTAGTCATTTGGGAAGCACAGTTTGGAGATTTCTCTAACGGCGCTCAAATTATGATTGATCAATACATTTCTGCAGGTGAAGATAAGTGGAACAATCAAAACGGATTGGTAATGTTGTTGCCTCACGGGTATGAAAACCAAGGTGCAGAGCATTCATCAGCACGTATGGAACGTTATTTACAAATGTGTGCAAAACACAACATGTATATTGCCGATGTAACTTCGCCAGCTAACTTCTTCCATTTAATGAGAAGACAGTTAAAGACAGAATTTCGTAAGCCATTAGTAGTATTTTCTCCAAAAAGTTTATTACGTCATCCAGATGTAGTATCTTCAATGGACGAATTAGCAAACGGACAATTCCAAGAAGTATTAGATGATCCAAATGTAAAAGACAAAAAAGCAATCAAAACATTGGTTTTATGTACTGGAAAAGTATATTTTGACATCATTGCACAAAGAGAAGAATTAGGTAGAAACGATGTGGCAGTGGTTCGTTTAGAGCAACTATTTCCATTAGCAGTTGACCAAATCAAAGCAATTATCGACAGTTATCCAAATGTTGATGATTATGTTTGGGCACAAGAAGAGCCTAAAAACATGGGAGCTTATTCGTTTATGTTAATGAATTTCGATTTAGTAAAATTAAGATTAGCTTCGCCAAAAGCATATAGTGCACCAGCAGCGGGTAGTTATGAACGTTCTAAAAAACGTCAAAAGAATGCCATTGCAATGGTTTTTGATAAAACATTATTTCAATAAAAATAAAACAGATAATAGTTTAGGTTTAAGACTAACACAACTTTTAAACTTTTAAACTTATTTTAAACTTTTAAACTAAAAAACATGATTTTAGAAATGAAAGTCCCTTCTCCAGGGGAATCAATTAAAGAAGTAGAAATTGCTACATGGTTAGTAAAAGATGGTGATTATGTAGAAAAAGACCAAGCTATTGCTGAGGTTGATTCAGATAAAGCAACATTAGAATTGCCGGCTGAAGCAAGCGGGATTATTACATTAAAAGCAGAAGAAGGTGATGCAGTAGCAGTTGGTGCTGTGGTTTGTTTAATCGATACAGGTGCAGCAAAACCAGAAGGTGGTGCAGCTCCAGCTAAAGAAGAAGCAAAACCAGTTGAAGCTCCAAAAGCCGAAGCTCCAAAAACTGCTCCAGTAGCAGAAAAAACATATGCAACGCAAGCGCCATCTCCAGCAGCAAGAAAAATATTAGACGAAAAAAACATCGAGCCTTCTGCAATTGTTGGAACAGGTAAAGGTGGAAGAATCACTAAAGACGATGCAGTAAATGCAGTACCATCAATGGGAACACCAACAGGTGGGAATCGTGGTTCGGAAAGAACAAAACTTTCTATGTTACGTAGAAAAGTCGCTGAGCGTTTAGTTTCGGCTAAAAACGAAACAGCAATGTTAACTACTTTCAATGAAGTTGACATGACGGCTATTTACGCTTTACGTGATCAATACAAAGAAGAGTTCAAAGCAAAACATGGTTTAGGATTAGGTTTCATGTCGTTCTTTACAAAAGCAGTAACCCGCGCGTTACAATTGTATCCAGATGTAAATTCGATGATTGATGGTCAAGAGAAAATTTCTTACGACTTCTGTGATATTTCAGTAGCGGTTTCTGGTCCAAAAGGATTAATGGTTCCTGTAATGAGAAATGCTGAAACATTATCTTTCAGAGGTGTTGAAGCAGAAATCAAAAGATTGGCTATTAGAGCTCGTGATGGACAAATTACAGTTGATGAAATGACAGGGGGAACATTCACAATTTCTAATGGTGGTGTTTTTGGAAGTATGTTATCTACACCAATTATCAATCCGCCACAATCAGGTATTTTAGGAATGCACAATGTGGTAGAAAGAGCTATCGTTAAAAATGGTCAAATCGTAATCGCTCCTGTTATGTACGTTGCGTTATCATACGACCACAGAATCATTGACGGACGTGAGTCAGTTGGATTTTTAGTAGCGGTAAAAGAAGCATTAGAAAACCCAGCAGAATTATTAATGGGCGGTAATGTGAAAAAAGCGTTAGAATTATAGTCAAAATTCATGCAAATAAAATAATCCCAAATTCATATTGAGTTTGGGATTATTTCTTTAAAAAAATAAAAATGGAAAATATTTTAATTGAAAAACAAGACAATATTGCGGTTATTACCATTAATAGACCCACAAAATTAAACGCATTAAATAAAGCTACAATCCAAGAATTACATGATGGCTTTAAGGCGTTAAACGAAGATAAATTGGTGAAAGCCATACTTATTACTGGAAGTGGAGAAAAAGCCTTTGTTGCTGGTGCAGACATTTCAGAATTTGCAAATTTTTCAGTTGAAGAAGGCGAAAAATTAGCGGCACAAGGACAAGAATTATTATTTGATTTTGTACAAAATTTAAGTACTCCTGTCATCGCTGCAGTTAATGGATTTGCCTTAGGTGGTGGATTAGAATTAGCAATGGCTTGTCATTTTAGAGTAGCTTCTACAAATGCAAAAATGGGATTACCAGAAGTGACATTAGGAGTAATTCCAGGTTATGGTGGCACTCAACGTTTAGCGCAATTAGTTGGAAAAGGTCGTGCTATGGAACTAATCATGACAGCAGGAATGATTGATGCAGAAACGGCTAAAAATTATGGTTTAGTGAATCATGTTGTTGTACAAGAAGAGTTATTAGATTTCACAAAAGGAATTGCTTCAAAAATCGCAAACAATTCAAGTGTTGCTATTGCCAAA
Source organism: Flavobacterium sp. N2820 (assembly GCF_025947285.1). NCBI lineage: Bacteria > Pseudomonadati > Bacteroidota > Flavobacteriia > Flavobacteriales > Flavobacteriaceae > Flavobacterium > Flavobacterium sp. N2820. Next base: position 2,479,542 of record NZ_CP110008.1, read on the forward strand.
GCAATTGAAGCAATTAATGCCAATTTTGAAGACGGAACGAACGGTTATGAAGTAGAAATTAAAAACTTTGGTCTTTCTTTTGGTACCGAAGATTTTAAAGAAGGAACTTCAGCTTTCTTAGAAAAAGAAAAGCAATTTTTCCGGGGAAATAAATTACATCATGAAAATTATACATTAATTTTTAAAGTTTTGGCCCTCAAATAAACAGAAAACCTACTTTTTCGTGTAAAAATTGTAGGTTTTCGTATAAAAATACTTGTAACGTGAATTTTTTTTTCAATGTATAGTATTTTTGTTTGAAATACATTTTAAATGAAAAAATTACTCTCTACCTCTCTTCTTTTATTATGTACTTTACTTATAAATTCTCGAGCCATATCTCAAGTAGCTATTGGTACTACTGTTATAGAAAACGGAGTACAATTTAAAGTAGAAAGTACAAATTCTGGTGTTTTAATTCCTAGAATTGCTTTAACTTCCAGAAATGTTATTGCGCCCGTAAGTGCAACTCCACCCGCAGGAACTCTAATTTATAACACCGCAACTAATGGGGTTTTTCCAAATAATGTTGTTCCAGGATTTTATTATTGGGATGGTTTTGAATGGAGAGCAATTGCAGACACAAAAATCAATAAAACAATTAAATTCAGAAATAATTCAACTTCAGTAAACTTTTCAACAGTTGGAGGGGTATACATCGATATTTTTAATACAGTAGATTGGAACGAAGAATCAACGTTATTTCAAAAAATTAACAATACTGATTTAAGAATTTCTGAAGCAGGATTGTATGAGATTACAGGAAATTTTTCTTTAAGATCAAGTGATATTGAGGTTTATTTAAATATGCGATTAAATGTTAATGGTGTAGATGTAGGTGAGAAAATTAGAGGTATTGCTCCTGAAGATAGTGGAAGTAATGGTCAATTATCAATTCATTTTACTCAATATTTGGTTTTGAATGAAAATGATATTCTTCGATTTAGATCATACCGCGACGGAGATTCAACAATTATAAATTTTGATTCAATCGGAACTTCAAGTCTTGTTGTTAAAAGAATAAGATAAATTTTACCATTAAAAACGGCTACATGTTTTTCTTTAGATGCATTTAGCTTTTTGTATCCATAACTAAAAACAAATGAAAACGTCAATTGAATTTTCCTATTCAAAGCCTATAATAACTGCATTAACTATAGTTTTAATAACGTTTGTTTTATTACATTTTGAAGCTTTTGACAATCCAAATCGCCCTAAAGTTTGGATAATGCATTTTATTACTGCCTATTCGCTAATTGCAGGTATTTCATATTTAACATTTCATTTCATTTTTAAAAAGTATAAAGATCCAAATAATTGGACTTTTGGTAAAGATATTGTAGCACTATTATTTATTTTAACTTTTGTGCTTTTATATATTCTAATTTTTAATTCAATTTACATTAATTATATTGATGAAAATTTTATAGATTCTTATGTTTATGATGGCCGATTATATTACTATTTAATCTTTATTGGGAATGTTAATTTTGGAGCGATTAAATTTTTAGACTTTTATGTTTTTTATAAGAAAAAAAGTAAAAATAACATTCAAAATATTGATAATCAAAAGATTGTTTTGGTTGGAAAAAATAAACATGAAAAAATTAAATTAGAAATAGAAGATTTAGTAATGATAGAAGCACTTGGAAATTATGTGTTGGTCCATTATTTAAATCATGAAAAACAAATAGAAAAGGATATTATTAGAAATAGTTTTTCTTTAATTTCGGAGCAAATTCAATCCACAGATCAGATGTTAAAAATACATCGCTCATACATAGTAAATGTAAGTAAGATTATAAATTTAGAAACACGAAAGAGAAAAGTTTTAGTGAAAATTAAATTTATTGATGAATTGATTCCTGTATCAAAATCTGTAGTTGAATCTTTAAAAGAGGTTTTATTGATTAACTAAACTTCACCATCCCATTCAGCATAAAATTGTGCTAAAAAAGTAATCATGAAATCATGACGTTTTTGTGCAATTTTTTTACCCGTTTCGGTATTCATTTTATCTTTTAGTAGTAATAGTTTCTCGTAAAAGTGATTTAAGGTTGGTGATTCGCTGTTTTTGTACGCTTCCTTATTCATACTCATATTAGGCTGAATATTTGGATTGTATAAAGCCCGATTTTTAAAGCCTCCATAATTAAACGTACGGGCAATTCCTATTGCACCAAGCGCATCCAATCGATCAGCATCTTGCACAATTTCTAACTCTTTAGAATTGAATTTCTTTTCGAAATTTCCGCCTTTAAATGAAATGTTTTCAATAATAGCTATTACATGTAAAATGATTTCTTCTTTTACATTTTGTGATTCCAAAAAAGTTCTAGCCGTTTTTGGACCAATCGATTCATCTCCACCATGAAATTTTGAATCGGCAATATCGTGTAATAAACCACCTAATTTAATAACTAATATATCACAATCTTCTTCTTCTCGAGCAATCAACAATGCGTTTTTGTAAACCCGTTCAATGTGAAACCAATCGTGACCACCTTCTGCGTTTTCTAATTGCTGTTTTACAAAAAGAATTGTATTGTCTATTATTGTCATTTTTTGGGGGGTATAAAAAATTCCAATTTTATGTAAAATTGGAATTTATTTTTTGAATTTAATATGTTTATCTTGCTAAAGCAGGTTCTACCCATTTGAAAACATGACCAGTTTCAGGAATGACTAATCGTTCCGAAATTTTAATCATTCTTGCTGGTAATTTCATTAAATAGTCTCTTGCTTTTTCAGCTTCATCAGATAATCCAGAAATTTTATCAATTTCCCATTTATCAATTAATTTTTGCATAATATCAACATAATCAGCCGCTGTATACACACCAATTCGTTGTGCTGAATCAGAAAATTGTTCAAAAGCAGTGCTTATTTTTTGCCCAGATTCTCTTAAAAAATGTGCAGGCATTACAATTTTGTGCTTCATCATGTGTTGGAAAGCCAACATCATTTCGCTTGGATCAACTTTAAAAATTTGATTCACAAATTCGCTATATGCTAAGTGGTGACGCATTTCGTCTCCTGCAATCATGTTGCAAATTTTATGTAATTTTTTATCCCCATATTTTTTTGCAATCAAAGCCACTCTATTGTGCGAAACATAGGTTGCTAATTCTTGAAAACTGGTGTAAACAAAGTTTTTATAGGGATCGTTACTAGTTCCAATATCAAAACCATCGTTGATTAAATGTTGTGTGGTTATTTCTACTTCTCGCATATTTACTCTTCCAGAAAGATATAAATATTTGTTTAACAAATCACCATGACGATTTTCTTCACCTGTCCATTGACGAATCCATTTGCTCCAACCGTTTCCTACACCATCTTGGTTTACACCTTCAACTTCCATTAACCATGATTCATATGTTGGCAATGCTTCTTCTGTAATGGTGTCACCCACTAAAGTTACCCAAAAGTCATAAGGTAAATCTTTAGCAATTTCTCGAAGTTCTCTTACTTCTTCAAAAAAAGTTTCGTTTTGAGAATTTGGTAATAAATCGGTTGGTTGCCAAATTTTCTCCACAGGAATTAAAAATTCATCCACAAAAGTGTCAATTTTTTTTTCTAAAAATTGCATTACTTCTAATCGTACATTGTGTGTTGACATGGGGTTATATTTTGATGTGTTCTGTTATTGTTTTTTCTGTGTATTCAAAAATTTCTTCAAACTTATGTTCTGAAATCTTCATTGGTTTGTGAATGGTAAAATCTAATTTCACACCAAGACCTAATGGGAAATGTCCAAATTTAGTCATTTTCCATGAGTTATTTATCGTAATAGGCAAGAAGTAAGCATCTGGAGCAAACTTATATAACATTTTTAATCCATTCACTGCGAAAGGTTTAGGTGTTCCTGTTTTGCTTCGTGTTCCTTCAGGAAAAATTACCACAGAATAATTATTGTTGTTTACTAATTCGGCTACCTTTTTAATTTCAGGCAACGCTTGTTTTGGATCTTTTCGGTCAATTAAAGCCGAACCACCATGACGTAAGTTATAAGAAACACTCGGAATTCCTTTACCGAGTTCAATTTTACTAATAAACTTTGGATGTACTTTTCGTAAAAACCAAATAATAGTTGTGATATCGTGTAAACTTTGGTGATTGGCAACGATGATTAAAGGTTTGTTTTCTGGAACGTTTTCCATTCCTTTAATATGATATGAAGCGCCTAAAATATGAGTAGTACGAACTAAAAACCAATTCAGGTAAGCTACACTCAAACGATGGGCATTATATCCAAAGAGATTGAAACAAATCCATTGGATAGGATGAAAGATTACTAACCAAAGTAAAAAAAAGAAGTAATACACTATTGAAAGTGGATAGGATACTATTTTTTCCATTTTTGAATTGAATTTGCACAAAAGTAAGGTTTAAAATAAAAAACCACCAATGTTTTGGTGGTTTTTATTGTATGCCAGCATAGTATATTAGCAATACTCGTTGTAAGCGTCTTTTAAATTCTCAGCAATTAATTCTGCCGGACGACCTTCGATATGATGGCGTTCTAACATGTGTACCAATTCACCATCTTTAAATAAAGCCATACACGGCGATGATGGAGGAAAAGGAAACATGTGTTGACGAGCTGCATCAACAGCTTCTCTATCAACACCTGCAAAAACAGTTACTAACTGCGAAGGTTTTTTAGTACCATCTAAACTCATTTTTGCTCCCGGACGTGCATTTCTTGCAGCACAACCACAAACCGAGTTGATGACTACTAATGTTGTTCCTTCGTTTTTTAAAGCATTTTCTACTGCTTCTGCGCTATATAATTCTTGAAAACCAGCTTCTGTTAATTCAGCACGCATTGGTTTTACCATTTCTTCTGGATACATAATTTGTATTGTTATAAGTTAACGAGTTGCAAAGTTACAAAGTTTTTTGCTTGTTATAGAAAACCAATTCATAAAGATTTGTTATGATTTGATAGTTTACTCTTATTTTAAAATTCTACCAATTAGCGCCTTCACAAATATCATTTTTGGACATTTCCAAATGACTTGTAAATCTTCCCAAATAGTAGTTTCTTCATCCAAAAATTTAAAAATCACAGTCGAGTTTCCAGTTTTAAACATCGATGAAAATATTTTGGAACCTAACTCGTTTTTTGAACTTAAAATGTCCAGTAACAACAAATCATAGAACCAAAATTTATCTTTTTTATGAAACTTCGAAAAGTCGGATTCTGATTTTAGAAATTGAACTAACGACTTTGATTTTTTGGATGCGCTTTTAAAAGTATAACCCGTACTAGCTTTTGTCCAACCGCCTGCCGAACCAATATTGATAACGTTTTTAGTATTGTGTTTCCAAAAAGGATAACACGTCATTGGAATAGTTCCTTGTTCTTTTTCGATGATTTCATACTCGGTTATGCCTAAATTTTCAATGTATTTTTTGATTTCAGACTCATATTCCTCTTTTAAAAGTAAATCTTTTGAAAACAACGTATATTCTAATAACGCTTCAGTTTTTGATGTTGGTAAAACGTACATAAATCTTGTATTACCTTTTTGTTCCACTGAAAAATCCATAAAAGTTGCGCAGTTTGGCGTAAAAACGTCTTCATTACTCTTAATAAACCAACCCACAAAATGTTGTTGAATTAACGGGAATTTGGTTTGTGCTGTAACAACTTCAGGATGGTAAATCGAATTGAAAATTTTATTGCAAGTGAAAGTTTCTTCTTTGGTTTTTACGATGCAATGATTGCCTAATTCTGTAAAATCAACAACTTTTTGATTTAGAAAATGGATGTTTTTATATTTTGAAATCTTCTTAAAAATCAATTCGTAAAAATCTAATCCATTGATTTTTTTGTATTGATAAGGCGTTAGTTCTAAAACCCGATTATATTTTTCATTGGCAAAAATGGCTTGATTCCATTTTTTTGAGACAATTTCATCAAATAAATTATCTTCGTCCCAAAAGCACCATGTTCTATCGTTTGCTTTTTTAGTATTTTCATCAATTAGCAAAATGGATTTATCATCAAATTTTCCAGATAGAAGCAATTCATAAACGGTCATTAAAGCCGATAAACCTGACCCAGTGAAAATATAGTGATAATGTTGCATTAAAAAATAGTATATCGAATTCCTAAAAAACCTCTAATTCCTTGGTTGGGCGCATACACATAACTCGGATCAAAAGTTAAAGCATATGGATTGTTTGGAGTTGCTAGAACATTTCCGTTAGTGTCATATGTTACATCTTCATCAAATGGATCATTTGCTCTTGCAATTAAAAACGGAGTTCCTTTGTTAGGTGTCCAATTTAAAATATTTTTTACGCCGCCATAAAGTTCAAAATTACGAAATTTTTTATAAGTAAATTGAATGTTCTGCAAACTCCATAGGTTTGAATACTCGCTTCTTGGATCTAGGTCGCTTAATAATGGCAATCGCATTGGTCCGTATGCATTTCCGGTGTAATCGATGGATAAAAACCATTTTGGAATATCGTAAGTTATAGCCCAATTGGCGCTGTATTTTTCTGTTAAAACTGGTGTTGAACTCACTCCGTTTTGCACATTTTTTGGTTCCATAATTGTTAAACCAACAATTGCTTTTAATCCGAAAGGTGTTACTAAATCGATATTGCTACTAATTCCTATGGTTTGTGCATATCCATTTAAGTTTGAATAAATAATTTGATTTGGATTTGTATCATAATCTGGAATAATTTGGTTGTTAAAATAGGTGTACCAAGCCGAGGTTTCAAATCCTAAAAAAGTACCGTTTTCAAATCTAATTTTCTTCAAATAGTTAAAATTGATGTTATATGAAGTTTCTGGTTTTAAATCTTCTGTAATTACAACATCTCTTGAGCCTGTTAAAGCGGCATGTTCTTCAGTAAATAGATTTACAATTCTAAATCCAGTTCCTGCATTAATTCGGAATACATCATTTTCTGTTGGATTCCATTTGTAGGCTATTCTCGGTGTAAATATGTTACCATGATTGTTGTTGTAATCGTAGCGAGCACCTAATAAAATCGTATGCTTAGGCGCTAGTTTTATTTCATCTTGAATGAAAATACTGTAAATTTTTGTTTTTTCTGCCGAAATAGTAGCAGTCGTATTGTCGTTGTAATATTGGTAACGAAAAGCCGCTCCTAATAGTAAATTATGATTTTCTGCCTTTTTATCCCATGTATATTGTCCAAAAGCGATTTTTTGATTTGCCAAGTAAATCGTATTTCCATAGACCGAATTTTGATCGTGAGCTGTTGCTGAAAACGACAAATACATATCCTCTGTGGTGGGTAATTGATATTTGCTCAAAAGCTCCACTCGTTTGGTATAAATGCTTTCGCCATACACTTCAGAGCCACCACGATGGGTTTTATTCCATTGCATTTCGCCACCCCAACGGTCTTCATAAAATAACCGCCCAGCGATGGTGAACTCTTTATTGCTTTTTCGGTCAAAGTTCCATTTGTTGAAGATAGAAATTCGTTCTTGCAAGGTTACATCAGTGAAATTATCGTTGTTATTATCGATTGGTTGGTTGTAAGTGTAATAATTGATGCCGACTAAAGTAACTGCTTTTTTACTAATGTTACTTTTAAATCCTAAATCCACATTGGTTTCTAACCATGAAGTCGAAAAAATATCAGCAGAAAACAAAGGGGCATTCAAAGGTTTTTTGGTAATGATGTTGATTAAACCTCCAACCGCTTCACTTCCATATAAACTTGAGGCTGGCCCTTTTATGATTTCAATTCGATCAATCAACGAATTGGGAATTCCAGATAAACCATAAACGGTTGAAAGCGAACTTACAATTGGCATTCCGTCAATGGTAACCATAGTATATGGACCTTCTAATCCATTGATGTGAATGTCGCCTGTGTTGCAAATATTGCAATTGAGTTGAGGTCGAACGCCATTTACATTTTGCAAGGCTTCAAAAACATTTGATGTTGGATTTTTTTTCAAAAAGGCTGTTGTGTATACTTCTACAGGAACTGGGGTTTCCATTCGAGAAACAGGTTTTAGTGTCCCCGAAACCACAACATCGTTTAAAACATTTGCATCTTCCATCAAATTAAAATTCAGAGTTAAATTTGGCTCATTTAAAATAGTTATTTTTTTTCTTTCGGGTTTAAACCCAACATAGGATGCAATAATTGTATAGGAACCATTAGGAACATTTGTAAATTCATAAATCCCCTTTTCATTTGTTTCAGCACCTTTTTTTAGTTCTTTCAGGTATACATTTACAAAAGATAAAGGTTCGTTGTTTGCAGAAATTGTTCCCTTTATCGTGTTTTGAGAGAAAGAAAAAATCCCAAACAAAAGCGATATAGAAATAAATATTTGTAGTTTCATAAAAATAAATTTAGACAAAACTAAAAATAAAATATTTAGTAATCTAAAAAAAGAATATATATTTGTAAAAAAGAATTGTTTATGACCATTTCTGAAGAAAATTATATTAAAGTTATTTACCATTTATCGTTGGTTTCTCCAAAAGGCGTTAATACTAATGCTATTGCAGGAATGTTAGAGACAAAAGCATCATCTGTTACGGATATGATGAAGAAACTTTCGGATAAAGATTTGGTAAGTTATTTAAAATATCAAGGCGTAACTTTAACTGAAAAAGGGTTGCATTCGGCAAAAATGATTGTAAGAAAACACCGTTTGTGGGAAGTTTTTTTGGTAGATAAATTAGGGTTTTCGTGGGATGAAGTGCATGAAATTGCAGAAGAATTAGAACACATCAAGTCCGAACAACTGATAAATAAATTAGATGCCTTTTTAGGTTTTCCAATAGCAGACCCGCACGGTGATCCAATTCCAGATGAAAACGGAATAATTAAGAAAATAGAAAAACAACTCTTGTCGGAAGTTGAAATTAATGCATCATTTCATTGTGTAGGTGTAAAAGATTCCTCTACCGATTTTTTAAAATATTTAGACAAACAAAAAATAGCTTTAGGTTCGGTTGTAAAAGTAATTGACAAAGAAGATTTTGATGATACATTAACGGTTGAAATTGATGGAAAACGATTGACTATTTCGAATAAAATTGCTAATAACTTATATGTACAATAATTATGTTTGATTCAATTATTCATTTTTTTGAAAGTATTGACCCAATTTTGGCGGCTTTTTTAGCAACCACATTTACTTGGGGTCTAACGGCATTTGGTGCTTCGTTTGTGTTCTTTTTTAAGAGTATGAACCGCGTTGTTTTAGACGGAATGCTTGGTTTCACTGGCGGTGTAATGGTAGCAGCAAGTTTTTGGAGTTTGTTGGCGCCAGCTATAGAAATGAGTGGTGGTGCTGGATTTGTAAAAGTAATTCCTGCTGCTATAGGATTTTTATTAGGTGCTATTTTTATTTTCGGATTAGATAAAGTGTTGCCTCACATGCACATTAATTTTAAAGAAACCGAAGGAATTAAATCACCATGGCAACGTACTACGCTTTTGGTTTTAGCTATAACGTTGCACAATATTCCAGAAGGATTAGCAGTTGGTGTTTTGTTTGGTGGTGTTGCCGCTGGAATTCCGGAAGCATCTATTGCAGGTGCCGTTACGTTAGCTATCGGAATTGGAATTCAAAATTTTCCTGAAGGAATAGCCGTTTCTATGCCCTTACGAAGAATGGGAATGAGCAGAAGAAAAAGTTTCATGTACGGACAATCGTCTGCAATTGTAGAACCTATTTTTGGGGTTATTGGTGCGGTTGCTGTAACTTTTTTTACGCCAATTTTGCCTTATGCTTTAGCTTTTGCAGCTGGAGCGATGATTTTTGTGGTAGTTGAAGAAGTAATTCCAGAAACCCAACAAGATAAAAATACCGATATTGCCACCTTAGGTTTTATCGGAGGATTTATTGTAATGATGGTTTTAGATGTAGCTTTGGGTTAATGACATGCACAATCGTCGCCACAAGGTTTTGATTTCTTAACGCGTTTTTTCCAAAAGAATTTTTTAACCAAAAATCCTACGGCTATTGCCAATGAAATGTAAACTAATATTTGTTGTATATCCATAGTACAAAAATAAGAAAAGCAATCTCAATATTATTGAGATTGCTTTTTAATTAACTTTAAACTAACTTTTATTAAAATTGTGCTGCAATACCAACCGAAGCACTAAAGGGCATTCCTGGTCTCAAACCTGCAGGAACTCTTGAAACCAAATATGTGGTATCAAAAAGATTATTTATGTTTCCTGTTAGGCTGAAATTTTTATTGAATTTATATTTAGAAGCAAAATCAACCACAGTATTGTTTGGTACTGAAAACTCATTTGGGATTGAACCTTGACCCGCAATAGTTCTAAATTCACCATTAAAACGAGCTGCTAAAACCAACTCAAATTTTGAATGTTCTAAAGCAATAGAAGCATTAAACTGGTGTTTAGAAATGTATGGAATTTCATCTCCTTCAGCTATAGTTCCCCAAATTCCATCTGTACTTGCAAATTCATTTACAAATTCGGTATCTGTTAATGTGTAACCAAAAGATACAGGTAACTTGAATTTTCCGTCTTCTTTTAAGATTTGATAATTTAACAACAGTTCAATTCCTCTAACATGTGCTTCGCCAGCATTGAATTGATCTAATGTACCCGTGCCGCCACTTGCAGCTAAATCACTTCCTAATAAATTTGAATAATCATTAAAATAAGCTACAATTTCTCCCGATAATTTATTGTGTTTGAAACGTGATCCTATTTCATAGTTTACACTTTTTTCTGCTTGTGTTCCAGGCGTATTTGTAGGAGGCGCAAACCCTTTATGAACACCACCAAAAAATGATAAATTGTTGTCAATTTTATAATTTGCACCTACGCCAGGCAACCAAATTTTTAGGTGATTGTCGTTTGTAACTAAGTTTATTCCTGTTCTATTCACATCATTTGTTCCATAGTTTTCATTTCTTAAATCAATGGTTTCAAAACGAATTCCAGGTGTAATGGTTAAATTATTGTATTTAATTTTATACAAAGCATGAGCGGCTAAGGCTTTAGCATATGCAATTCTATTGTCTTGTGTTCCTGGTGTTCCAGCAGTGGTTAAAACCATAGATCCATCAATCATTGCATAGCTATCATTCCATTGAAAACGATCTTCACTGTCTTTGTGATATCTAATTCCTATTTCTAAATCGTGGTAGATATTGCCTGTTAAAAAATGAAAATCTAATTTGGTTTGTACGCCTTGTGCTAGATAACCTCTATTATTAGCTCTAACTCTTAAAGCATTATTTGGAGAGTTTTGCGCACCTGTAAGATAATCAAAAGCTAATGCATTTGTTGTTGGGTCTTCCAAAATTGCATCAATCGCATACGTAGTTCCGCCAAATCTAACATCGTTTAATTTATACCAATTTCTAGCAAATTTATTGCGATAAGCGGTAGTGGTGATGCTAAAGTAATTATTGGTTTTTAAAGTATGCGTAATTGAAAATTGATTATTTTTTGTAGTAATATTATCTTTTTGTGAACCTGCATAGCGTTTGAAAGGAGATGTTTTGAAATCTTCTTCCGTTAAACCTAAGTAAGTTTCGTTTGCATCTTCATCAGCATACACCATTTTAAACTCTAGCGCATTATAAATTTTGCTAGTTCGTTTTGATTGTATTTTGAATTTTGCCATTACATCATTTTTGTCAAAACCTGTATTTGCTCCGTTTGGCAACTCTTTAAATCCATCTGAATTGTAATTTAAAAACTGAACAACTGCTCCAAAAGTTTCATTTGCAATTCCAACATTTGCGATAGTTCTACTGGTATTAAAACTTCCATAATCGGTCAAAAATCCAGCACTAAATTTAGATGGAATTGGTGCCGAAACAAAGTTAATCGTTCCTCCTGTGGTAAATGGACCGTATTGAATTTGGCTACTTCCTTTTAAAATTTCAACGGCATTCATTCTTCCAACCGATGGAACATAATAAGCCGCAGGAGCACTATAGGGTGCAGGCGCTATTAGAACATTATCTTCCATTAATGTGATTTTTGCACTTCTGTCTGGTGATGTTCCTCTTAAACTGATGTTTGGGCGCAATCCAAACCCGTCTTCCTCATATACATTAACACCATTTACAGAGCGTAGTACGCGATTGATATCGGTGTAATTGAATTTTTGTAAATCTTCAGCAGAAATATAGGATGCCGAACCTGTTTTATTAGCTGCCTCAAATTTACTTCCGATAATTTGATTCGCAGAAACAACAACTTCTTTTAAAGTTTTAACAGAATCAGCTGCAGTGGTTTTAGGTTCTTCTTGTGCAAAAGAGCATAACGATAATGATAGCGCAATTTGGGTAACAACTATTTTCATTTTTATTTAGATTAATTCTACGGAGCAAAAATAATTACTAAAGTTTATTTAGACAAATTATAAATAAAGTTTTTTCTGCAGTTTTGTAGAATTGTTGAGAATCTTATTTTTTATGAAAAAGTTTATGTTTTTTCTATTTTATTTTAAAAAAAAGATGAAAAAGATGAAAAAATAAGTTCTTTTTTTAGAAATAAATCCCTGTTCCAACAGTGATATAATTATAATTAGGAGTCGCAATTTTTAAATGTTCATAACCTAAAGCAAAAAAGTAGTTCTTTTTATGGTATTTCCCTCTAATCTCAAATGAATTTACGGGTAAGCCATTTATTTTACTCCATAGTATTGCACTATTAAAACTAATGTTTTTAAACGCAAAAACGTCAGTATGCAAACCATAAGAAAAGCCAGCTTTTTGAACATCATTTCCCACATAAGTAGCTCCTAATGTCCAGCCTAAATTGAATTTTTTGAAACGTATTCTATCATATGATACGTTAAATTGAAACAGTGAAAGATTTGAAAAACGCTCTGTAAAGGCATTTTTTTCAATTAACTCTTTATAATCTGCTTGCAGATAAAAGTACTGAAAAGGTCTAAACTTTACTTTTAAATGATTTCCAAATGAAGTATTACTGCTGTAAAGAAAATGATTTTCAACATCCAAACGCATCAGATTTCCATAGTTTATGCTGTCGTTATTGCTTTGAAAGTTTCCAGAATCACCATCAGCATACGGATATTTTGAAAGTGAATTGTACAAATGATTTTCATTCCTGTAATCGCCAATTGTTGAATAAAAAGTCACATATAAAAACCCTTCTGCAATCAAGCCTACAAGTCCAAAATCATCGTTATTTGATGAGCTTCTGCCTGAATTAGAAGTATTTGTTGTGCCGCCATTGGAAGATGAACTTGAGGAAGTATTCCCTGATTTTAATTCGTTTTTTGATTTATCAATTTTTTGCGAATAAGAAGTGTGTATTGTAAAGCCAAGTAAAATTACAAGAAACGATTTTTTCATCACATTTTTTTATTTTTTAGAATCAAAAATTGTGCCTTTTTATTTTAAAACTTGATAAGCAATTAACGCAGTTATGTAAGCAAATCCACTCATAAAAACCAACTGAATTATGGGCCATTTCCATGAGTTTGTTTCTTTTTTTACAATAGCTAATGTAGAAATGCATTGCATCGCAAAAGCATAAAACAGTAATAATGAAATTCCGGTTGCGAAATTAAAAATTTTATTTCCAGTTATAGGATGCACTTCGGCTGCCATTTTATTTTTAATTGTACTTTCTTCTTCGCTGTGGCTTCCTACACTATAAATTGTTGCTAATGTTCCCACAAAAACTTCACGTGCAGCGAAAGAACTTACCACAGCAATTCCTATTTTCCAATCATAACCTAATGGACGAATCACCGGTTCAATGGCTTTTCCCATATAACCAATATACGAATTTTCTAATTTGAATGAGTTTACTTGGTCTTCAAACGCTTCTGTTGTAATGGTTTTATTTTTATTTTGTTGGGTAATAATTTGCGTTGCATTATTAAAATCATCACTCAAACCATGTGAACCCAAATACCACAAAATTACCGATAAAGCTAAAATGATTTTTCCGGCACCTGTAACAAAAGCTTTGGTTTTTTCTAAAACGTTTATCCCAACATTTTTAAACATTGGAATTTTATAACTTGGCATTTCTACTACGAAATAAGATTTGCAACTTAGCTTCAAATATTTATTAAGCAAATAGGCAGAAAAAATTGCCATACCAAAACCTAATAAATACAATGCCATAAGTGTTAATCCTTGTAAACTTAAAAAGCCAAAAATTCTTTTTTCGGGAATAATTAAGGAGATTAAAATGGCATAAACAGGTAATCTTGCAGAACATGTGGTAAAAGGTGTGACTAAAATGGTAATTAAACGTTCTTTCCAGTTTTCAATATTTCGTGCACTCATAATTGCTGGAATAGCACATGCAGTTCCTGAAATTAAAGGCACAATACTTTTTCCTGATAAACCAAATTTTCGCATTATTTTGTCCATCAAAAACACTACACGACTCATGTAGCCACTTTCTTCTAACACAGAAATAAAGAGGAATAGAAACGCAATTTGTGGAATAAAAATTACAATACCACCAATACCGGGAATTAATCCTTCACTAATTAAATTTGTAAATTCTCCAGCGGGAAGATGTTGTTTAGCAAGTGAACTAAAATTAGCAAATGATTCATCAATAAAATCCATTGGGATGCTACTCCAATCAAATAAAAACTGAAAAATAAGCATTAAAATTCCGAAGAAAATTACATACCCAAAAATTTTATGTGTTAAAACTCGATCTATTTTTGCTCGAATATCTGAAGCTTTTGAAACATCTATTTTTTGACCAATTTTTAGCGTATCATTAATAAATTGGTACCTTTTTATGGTTTCCTTTTGTTGTAAACGTTTTAAATCTGCGTGCGATTTGGTAAACGAACTTTTGATTTCGTTCCGTTCTAAATTTAAGAAATTGACATCTTGCGTAATAACTAACCAAAGTTTATATAACAATTGGTTGGGAAATGCGCGTCTTAAATTATTAAAATAATCTGGATCAATCGAAGACGCATGTAAACACGGTTCGGTTGATAAATTTTGGAAGTTTAAAATTAATGCTTTTAACGCGTCGATTCCTGTTTTTTTTCTAGAACTAATTAATGCAATTTTAGTTTTTAGTTCTTTTTCTAAAAGGGGAATGTCTAATTCAATTCCTTTTAGTTGCATTCTGTCGGCCATATTGATAACTAAAATGGTCGGAATTTCTAAATCTTTAATTTGAGTAAAAAGAAGTAAATTTCGCTTTAAATTTTCTACTTCAGTAACCACAACGGCAACATCTGGAAAATCTTCATCATTTTTGTTCAACAGTAATTCAATCACTACATTTTCGTCAATTGAACTTGCATTTAAGCTATATGTTCCAGGTAAATCTATAATTTTAGCTTTAACTGAGTCGGATAATTTGCAAACGCCTTGTTTTTTTTCAACCGTAATTCCAGGATAGTTACCTACTTGTTGATTTAAACCTGTAAGTTCATTAAAAACAGAGGTTTTACCCACATTTGGGTTTCCAATTAAAGCAACTTTTATAAGATTTGAACTCATTGTTAAAGGTCTTTTGTAATACTAATTTCTCTGGCTGTTTCTAAACGAATTGCCACATGAGAATCGTTTACATTAAAATATAATGGATCGCCAAGAGGTGCTACTTGAAGCAATGTGATTTTATTGCCCGGCAAACAACCCATCTCTAATAACTTTAGAGGAATTTCGTCTAAATTAACAGCTGTTATTGTGGCTGTTTGTCCTATTTTGAGATCCGACGAATGAATGTCCATTTTCTTATTTAGATTGAATTAAAATACAAAAGTAAAAATTATTATTGTAGTACAGCTGATAATTATCAACTTTAATACAATTAGTTACATTAAAAATTATTTTTGGTTTTCAGAAAGCCAAATAATGTCAGCTAGCAATTGCTGCATATTTTTGGTTGTATCATCTTCTGAAGGTTGGTCTAAATTAGTGCCATCATAAAAACCACGAATGCGTTTGTTTTTGTCAACCAAAATAAAATTCTCGGTATGAACCATATCATACATTTCCTCAGGTTTACCTGTTTTTACTGCCAAATAGGATTTTCGGGCTAAATAATAAATGGCTGATTTATCACCAGTTACCAAATTCCAACGCGTATCATCAACGCCTTTTTCAACAGCATATTTTTTTAAAATTTGTGGGGTATCAATATCTGGAGTCACAGAAAAAGATAATAATTTTACGTTGGGATATTTTTCTAATTGATTTTGTAGCCAAACCATATTATCAGTCATTTTAGGACATATAGTAGGACAAGTTGTAAAAAAGAAATCGGCTACATAAATTGTGTTTTCATAGTCTTTTTGTGTGATTAATTTTCCGTTTTGATTGGTAAAAGCAAAATCGGCTATTTTGTGGTCATTGCCAATATGTTGTACTGTAGAATCTACTAATTCTGGATTAATATCTCTTGGAGAATATATGGGTAACATTTTTTCTGGCGTTTGTAGGGCATAAATACCAAAGAAAATCCCCAAAGAAAGAATTAAAAAGACAATTATAAATGTTTTGTAGGATTTGAGATAATGCAACATTTTTAAATTTTTTTACAAAAATAGTGTTTATTTCATTTTTTTACTGAATTACACAAATGTTAAATTTGTAATTACTTGATAATCTTTATTATATTTGTGAAAATTTACCATAAATCTACTAAAAAAATGATTAAAAATTACCTGATTATTAGCTTATTGTGTTCCTTTATAGGATTTTCACAATTTAATACATCGGCCCCTTGGATGAGTGAAGTAAAAACGGCAAAACAAGGTCAGGCTACGATAGACGAACAAGTTGAGGCATTCAACCATTATTGGTCAACAAGAGATAAAAACGTTAGAGGTTCTGGCTTCAAGCCTTTTATGCGTTGGGAATACCATTGGAGAAATTACACTAACGAACAGGGTTACATTGTATCTTCAGATGAGTTTTGGGATGCATGGCGCCAAAAAAATCAGTCAAAAACAAACCGAAGTGCAACAATGTCACTTCCAGTAAGTAATTGGCAACCTATTGGTCCATTTACACATACAAATACAGGCTCTTGGTCTTCGGGTCAAGGTAGGGTTAATATTGTTCATGTTGATCCATCGAATCCAAATACGATTTATTTAGGAGCACCTGCAGGTGGTATATGGAAGTCTATAGATAATGGCACTACATGGACTCCTCTTACTGACGAGTTACCTCAAATTGGAGTTTCAGGAATTGCGGTTGACTATTCCAATTCAAATGTAATTTATATCGCAACTGGAGATAAAGATGCAGGCGATTCTTATTCAGTAGGAGTATACAAATCAACAGATGGTGGTTTAACTTGGAATCCTACAGGTACTATGGGAGGTTCAAATCCATCTCGTGCAGGGGATATTTTAATTCATCCAACTAACAATCAAATTTTATGGTGTGCAACAAATAATGGTATCTATAAAACGACAAATGCAGGAATTTCATGGACTCAAGTTCAAACAGGAGATTTTGCGCAAGGGAATATAAGATTAAAACCAAGTGATCCTTCAACTGTTTATGCAGTTTCTAATAATAGATTTTATAAATCAACAAATGAAGGAAACAGTTTTACACAAATTAATACAGGATTGCCAGCAAATTCAAGTAGACTTTTGTTGGATGTAACACCTGCAGATGCAAATTATATTTACATATTAAGTGCAAATGGAAGTGGTGATATGCAAGGAATTTATCGCTCTACAAATGGTGGAACGAATTGGACAAAAACTTCTTCAAATGAAACCTCTGTGATAGGTGATGTATTTGAATCACCTCAAGCATGGTATGATTTAGCTTTAGCTGTTTCAACAACAAATGCAGATGAAATTTACACAGGATGTTTAAATGTGTGGAAATCTACTGATGGTGGGGTAAGTGTTACAAAAATGAACAATTGGAGTTCTCCTTCGGCACCTTCTTATACACATGCCGACATTCATTACTTGGGATTTCATGGAAATAGACTTTTTTGTGGAAGTGATGGAGGAATTTATGTATCAAGTAACGGTGGAACAAACTTTACAGATTTAACGGCAGGCGTTCAAATTAGTCAATTTTATAAAATTGCGGTTTCAAAACAATCAGCAGCCAACATGGTAGGTGGTTTACAAGATAATGGAGGACATGCTTACAGTGGTGGGCAGTGGAAAAATTACTATGGCGCAGATGGAATGGACACGGCAATTAATCCCAATAATCCAAACCAATATTACGGTTTTATTCAATTTGGTGGAAGTATGTATATCAGTAACAATGCTGGAAATGGCACGAGTGGTTCTGTTGCTTCACCAGGAGTAGAAGGTAACTGGGTAACGCCTCTTACAGCTAATTCAGCGGGAGATTTGTTTGCAGGCTACAATAACTTATTTAAATTAGTTTCTGGAGCATGGGTGCAGCAAAATACAACGCCAATTGGCTCAGGAAATATAGAATTAATTAGTGTTGATCCATCAAATGACAATACTATGTATGTTGCAAATGGTTCGGGTTTATATAAAAGTACTGATTTAGGGGTTACATTTACCAATGTATACAGTGCTTCAAGCGCTATTACCTCTATTGAGGTTCATTCTTCTGATAGTAGTATTGTTTATTTAACTACTTCTGGTGTAGGAGGTCAAGTTTTAAAATCGACAAATGGAGGAACAACATTTACTAATTTCTCAACAGGATTGCCAAGTATAGGTAAAAATATAATTGTTCATCAAGGAAGAAATACCGACAATCCATTATATCTAGGTACTGATTTAGGCGTTTTTTATAGAGATGATTCTATGACTTCTTGGCAACCATTTGATATTAACCTACCAAATGTTTCTGTTACCGATTTAGAAGTAAACTTAGAAGATGCTAAATTAGTAGCTGCAACTTATGGAAGAGGAATTTGGCAAACAGATATTCCTGTACAAATACCAACCGATGACGTAAAATTTGTTAGTATTCAAAGCCCTGGAATTGACATCAATTGTGGTGCAACGATTACGCCTCAAGTTGAAGTAAAAAATACGGGAACGAATGCTATTACAGCAGTAACTTTTAATTATACAATAGATGGTACGCCTTTTAATTATGTTTGGAATGGTTCAATAGCTTCAAATGCGAATGCAACGGTTGCTTTACCAGCGGCTTCTTTATCTCGTGGTGTACACAATTTAAATGTTACTTCAACAATAACAAATGATGCCTACTCTGACAATAATAGCGGAACAATATCTTTTTATGTTAATGATCCAGGAACGGTTGGTGTTGTGAATCCATTTACAACTCCTGCAAATGCTTTGATTTCATATAATGATGGAGGATCAGGTTCACAATGGGTTAGAGGAATAAGAACTTCTGGTATCATGACATCTTCAGGAAATACGGTTTACACAACTAATTTGACTGGAAATTATCCAGACAATATAAAATCATATTTAGTATCACAATGTTATAATCTTTCAAATGTAACTAATCCACAAATTAGTTTTGCAATGAAATATGATTTAGAGCTAAACTGGGATATCGTTTACG
This sequence comes from Flavobacterium sp. N2820, assembly GCF_025947285.1. Lineage (NCBI taxonomy): Bacteria > Pseudomonadati > Bacteroidota > Flavobacteriia > Flavobacteriales > Flavobacteriaceae > Flavobacterium > Flavobacterium sp. N2820. The sequence goes on from NZ_CP110008.1 coordinate 2,499,086, forward strand.
TAGAATATTCAACAGATTTTGGTGCTAACTGGAGTGTTTTAGGACAAATGGGACCCAACTGGTATAATAGTGATCGAACTCAAGCAACAGCTGGAAACGATTGTTACAACTGCCCTGGAGCACAATGGACGGGAACTAACGCAAGTTTAACAACTTACTCATACCCATTAAATGCATTAAATACGGAAACAAATATCATTTTTAGAATTGTATTCCATTCAGATGAAGCTGAAAATTTAAGAGGTGTAAATGTTGATGATTTTGTAATAAGCGGTACACTTTCAAATCAAAATTTTGAAATGAATAATATTGTGGTTTACCCAAATCCATCGAAAGGAATTTTTAATATTTCTCTTGGAAATATTCAACCAACCGCAATCGATGTTTATGATTTAACCGGTAAAGTTATTTTATCGAAATCAGCTATTCAATCGTCAAATATTGAAACTTCTATTGATTTATCTAATGCAGCAACAGGAATTTATTTTGTAAAAATTACTGCTGAAAATCAATCAACCGTAAAAAGAATCATTAAAGAATAAATTATGAATAAATTCATCTTAAAAGGAAGTTTCGGCTTCCTTTTTTTGTCAGTAGCATTATATTCTTGTAAATCATCGCAAGAAGTAGCACCAAAAAAAGAGTCGGTTGGAATCAACGTTGCCTTCATGGATAAATCTACAAATCCAGCCGATGATTTCAACCGTTATGTAAACGGAACTTGGCTAGATAAAACTGAAATTCCAGCCGATCGAACACGTTGGGGAAGTTTTGATGAACTTCGCAAAAATACCGATGACGATGTAATGGCCATTTTGAAAGAAGCCATCAACGACAAAACCATCGATCCAAATTCTGATCAAGCAAAAGCAATTAGCTTATACAAAACGGTTTTAGATACAGTTAGCAGAAATAAAGCAGGAATCGACCCGTTAAAACCTTATTTAGCTAAAATTAATAGTGTTCAAAACGCAGATCAATTAGTCGCTCTATTAGCCGAAATGGAACCAGAAATGGGATTAGGTTTCTTTGGAAGTTATATCGGTGCTGATGCAAAAAATAGCAATAGAAATGTAATTTATGTAGGAACGGGAAGTCTTGGTTTACCAGATAGAGATTATTATGTTTCTGATGCACCAGATAACAAAGAAAAGCGAGAAAAATATGTGGCTCACGTAACAAGAATGTTACAGTATTTAGGTGAATCTGAAGCCACAGCAAATGCAAATGCGAAGAAAATACTAGCTTTAGAAACTAAAATGTCTACCGCAACTTTAGACCGAGTTGAACGTAGAGATAGAAGAAAAACCTACAATCCAATGAGTTTTTCTGATTTACAAAAGTTAGCTCCAACAGTTAAATGGGATGCGTATTTTCAAAATGTGGGAATTGGTAAAGTTGATTCTTTAGTAGTTTCGCAACCAAAATATTTGCAAGCGGTTGAAACTATTTTGAAAGAAAATCAAATAGAAGATTGGAAGGCATACATGCGTTGGACAGCATTAAGAGGTTCGTCAGGATTACTTTCAACGGAAATCGAAAATGCTAATTTTGACTTCTACGGAAAAACATTAACTGGAGCTGTAAAACAACGTCCAGCGGAAGAAAGAGCCTTAGCAACAGTTAACGGAAGATTAGGCGAAGCGTTAGGAAAATTGTATGTAGCTAAAAAATTCCCACCAGAAGCAAAAGCAAAAGCACAAGCTATGATTGCAAATGTGATGTTGGCTTTTGATAATAGAATCAACAATTTACCTTGGATGACAAAAGAAACTAAGGAAAATGCTAAGATTAAATTGAATAAATTCCGCGTTAAAATTGGTTATCCTGATAAATGGAAAGATTATTCAAAATTAACAATTGTAGGTCCAGAAAAGGGAGGAACATATTTTGAAAATTCAAGATTATATGCACGTTGGAGTCACAAACAGAATATTGAAAAACTAGGCAAACCAGTTGACAAAGAAGAATGGGGAATGTCACCACAAACGGTAAATGCGTATTTTAGTCCAACTAACAACGAAATTGTATTTCCAGCGGCGATTTTACAGCCACCATTTTATGATTACAAAGCGGATGAAGCCGTAAATTATGGAGGAATTGGCGCTGTAATTGGTCACGAAATTTCACACGGATTTGACGATTCAGGTTCACGATATAATGCGGATGGGAATTTAGTAAACTGGTGGAGTGATAAAGATTTAGAGCAATTTACTACATTAGGAAGTGCTTTAGCAGATCAATATTCAGCATTAGAACCATTGCCTGGAATTTTTGTGGATGGAAAATTCACTTTAGGAGAAAACATCGGAGATTTAGGTGGAGTTAATGCTGCTTACGACGGATTACAAATCTATTTGAAAGCAAACGGAAACCCAGGTTTAATCGACGGATTCACACCAGAACAACGTTTCTTTATTTCTTGGGCAACCATTTGGAGAAGTAAAATGCGTGATGAAGCGATTAAAAATCAAGTAAAAACTGACCCACATTCACCAGGAATGTATCGTGCGTATGTGCCGTTACAAAATGTGGAAGCGTTTTATAAGGCATTCAACATTCAACAAAATAACGGTATGTATGTTGCACCAGATAAACGCGTGAAAATTTGGTAATCAAATTCAAAAAACAAATCAAATCCCATCTTTTAGGTGGGATTTTTTATTTCTTCTTAATTGCTCGATTCACTAAATAAAGGCCAATAATGGTTATTGTTCCACCAATGATAATCGCTGTGGTTAAAGGTTCATTAAATAACAAATAACCAAAAAACAACGCCACCATCGGATTAATGTACGCATACAAACTACTAATTTCGGTTGGCAGATTTTCCAATGCATAAATAAAGGCAATAAACGTTAACACTGAACCAAAAACGACTAAATACCCAATCGACCACCAAGAAATCGCTGGAATTTCAGTCAACGGAATCGAAGTACCATTAAATCCAATTACACTCGAAATCACAACGCTCGAAATTAACATTTGTAATCCTAAACTAAAATAGGGATTGAAATTCGTCTTATTTTCTTTAATGTAAATCGATGATAATGCCCAAGTGAACGTAGCAATAACCGAAAGTAAAATTCCAAATCGGAATTCAGGTTGTAAGAAATCGTTGAGGTAATCGTAGAAAATCACACAAATGCCGCCAAAAGCGACAATTAAACCTACAACAGCTTTCCAAGACGTTTTTTGTCCGCGAAACAAACTGATAATTACAATCCAAAGCGGAAAAATAGAACCAATAATGGCACCCAAACCACTTGAAATGTATTTCACACCCCAAGTGCTCAAACCGTTACTCAGCATGAAATTCAAAACACTTAAAACAAGAATATTTCTCCATTGACGTTTGTTTGGCCAAGGATGTTTTTTGACTAAGAAATAAAGAAGATACAACAATCCACCAAAAAGTTGACGAAGTGCTACTAATTGCATTGGCGGCATGTGCTTGACACCTTCTTTGGAAGCAATCCAAGTAGTTCCCCAGAAAAAACTAATCCAAATTAGTGCTAAAATGGGCAACCCAATCGCATTTTTCTTTTGTTGGATGTAATTGTGAAATACGCTAAAATACGCCATTACTAAATTTCTTTTTGGAACGAATAGCCTAAAATGGTTTCCACTTTTTTACTAGAAATAATTTTACCCTTCGATTCCGAATTTTCGGCAAAGGTAGGCAATGGCAAATTGAATAGTTCAGCTTTTTTGTGATAATATGATTTACGTGTTGGATGCTGAGGTGCGACAGCGTTGAACGTTTGGTTCCATTCCCAATTGTCATCTCGAGCGAAGTCGAGAGACTTTTCTATAATTCCAATACAATCTTCCCTCTGAATCATATTCACAGGCGCATCAGGATTTTCCACATTCGTTCTTCCTACTAAAAATTTCACAGGATGACGATCATCGCCAAGTAAACCACCAAAACGAATTACGGTAGTTTTGAAATATGAGTTCGATTGTAAAAGTGTTTCGGCAATGACTAATTGTTTCCCACTTTCGGTATCTGGATTTGGTTGTGTTTCTTCTGTAATTTCAACAATTGGGAAACCATCACCATAAACTGAAGTCGAACTCACAAAAACAACTTTCTGAATACCTGATTTTTCAATAAACGGAATCAACGTTTTTACTTTATTTACGAATGTCATTTCGAGCGAAGTCGAGAACTCTCTTCTCAATCCTGGCGGAATATCAATCACTAAAACATGCGTTTCCTTCAGAAAATCTTCAATATTTCCAATGATTTGATGTTCTTCCAGCTGAATTTGGAAAGGCAAAATTCCAGCATTTTTTAACATTTCTAATTTACTTTCCGAAGTGGTTGAACCTTTTATTTCGTGTCCTTTTGAAAGCAATGATTTAGCTAATGGCAAACCAAGCCAACCGCAGCCGAGTATGGAGATTTTTTGATTCATTACTGTGATTTCATTTTAGTTATTAAAGTTTCTACGTCAATTAAATTAAATTGTGAAAATAGAAATGCAAATAAAATAATAAGAAGTACTATTTTGATTTTAGTTTTAAAAGTAATCATTGGTGTCATCAAAGATTGTGATAAAAGAACTAAAATAATTAGTAAAAATAAGAGTTTATATTCTCTGTAAAAATTAATATGATTGAATAAATTTAGATTGTAGTTTTTTTCAAGACCAAAACTACTCATTATAAATCCGCCATATATAAAACTAACTTTTGAAAAAAAAGACAAGAAATACCAAATTAAGGAGTTTTGGTTATTTATTGTTTTGCTTTTTTTGAACAGAATATCTTTGCTTAAAAATTGTTTATTTGTATCAAATGAGATTTTTAAGTAAAAATGTAAACCAATTAGTAAACCAAGAAATGCATAAAATAAATTATAAAACTGTAATTCTTCAGAACTAAATTTTAAATACTCAAAATCTTCTGTTAACGAAAACAATCTATATAAATCTCTTAAGCAAGTAAAAAATAGATATCCCGAAAAACTTAAGAGAGTGCTAACTATAAATCCACCCCAAAGTCTTAGCTTAGAAATAGTTATTTCTTCTCTAAATGAAATCTTTTTTCTTTTTTCTTTCATCTATTTTCTTAACTATCTTTCTTCACCAACATATAAAAATCATCTTCCAAAGCACGATAGCCTTGGTCGTACAAAAAGAAATAGGTGTTACCCGTTTTGGTTTGTAACATGCTTGTAAAAAACTCAAAATCGAAACCTTTACTAAGTAATTTGGTTTTCGTAGTTTTTCCTTTGTCCTCTGGATTGAGTTCACACAAAATGCGGTAATTTTTACGCAATTTGTTGTTAATGTTGCGCATCAGATTGTTCTGATCTTTGTTCATTTTGTTGTTGTATGCATTGCGGCAGCCATCCGAACAAAACTTTTTATCTTCGCGACCAATGATTTTATCGCCACATTCTAAGCAGGTTTTACTCATGGTTTACTTCTTGAAATTAAACTTCATTTCATTTCCACTATCTTCAAAAACCACATAAAGATTGATTTCGTTATCCGAAATTTTCTCAAACGTAAATTTATCGAAATACACATGCGTTGGTGTCACTTTTACCAATTCAAAGTTTTCACTGACTTCTGGTTTTTCCCAGCCTTTCAATTCGCCGTCAAAGTGTTTGAGTTGTAATAATAGCGTTTTGTCTTTTTCAATAATGTGTCCCAATTCATAAAAAACAACTTTTCCGTCTACGACTAATTTAAAATTAAACATCATCGAATTTCCTATGGGTTCGCTCCAAGTTTCTTGACAAATACCACCTAATGCTTCGCCTGTCCAATTCCCGACAATCCATTTTACATCTTGTAAAGTGGCTTTTGGCGAACCTTTTTCATCGTTATAATTCAGAGTGTTTTGTGCGTTACTAAAAGTGTTTCCTAAAACAAAAAGTAGTAAAAAAAGAAAGGTTTTCATCTATTTTATTTTTTTAAGTTGATACAAATCATGTCTACGATCTTTCATGGTTCTAACGCTACCATGTTCATGTAATTCTTTTAATAAATTAATGTCAACGTCTACAATTAGCGTCATTTCGGTGTTTGGCGTAGCTTCGGCTTTAATTCCATTACTCGGAAAAGCAAAATCAGAAGGCGTAAAAACCGCCGCTTGTGCATACTGAATGTCCATGTTGTTTACTTTTGGTAAATTACCAACACAACCCGCAATGGCAACATAACATTCATTTTCAATAGCACGCGCTTGTGCACAATGTTTTACGCGTGTATAACCATTTTGCGTATCGGTTAAAAAGGGAACAAACAAAATATTCATTCCTTGATCAGCCATTAAACGAGAAAGTTCCGGAAACTCTACATCATAACAAATTACAATTCCAATTTTCCCACAATCAGTGTCAAAAGTTTGAATACTATCACCACCTGTAATTCCCCAATGGAAAATTTCGTTAGGCGTGATGTGAATTTTACGATACATCTCTTGTGTTCCATCTCTTCGGCATAAAAATCCTACGTTATACACGTGTCCGTCTTCTAAATACGGCATACTTCCCGTAATGATATTGATGTTGTAAGAAATAGCAAATTCTTGCATTTTCTTTCGAATAGCATCGGTGTGTCTTGCCAATTCTTTGATGGCTTCGGCTTCAGAAAGGTGATTGAAATCTGCCATTAAAGGCGCAATGAATAGTTCTGGAAACAGTGCAAAGTCGCTTCCGTAACCAGAAACGGTATCTACAAAAAATTCGGTTTGTTCAAAAAGTGCTTCTAAATTTCCTAACGAACGCATTTGCCACTGAATTAATCCCAATCGAACAATACTTTTTTCAGTATTAATTAATCTAGGATTGTCTTCATAATAAACGTTATTCCATTCTAATAAAACCGCATACTCTTGCGATTCTATGTCGCCTTCTAAATAATTTTTTAGCACACGAACTTCGTGAAAATCATTACTCAACTGAAATGATAAAACAGGATCATAAATTTCTTTACGCTTTACTTTATGAATGTATTGTTTCGGATTAATTTCGGATGCATATTTTCCATAGTTCGGAATTCTTCCTGCAAAAATGATGGATTTTAAGTTCAATTGCTCGCACAATTCTTTTCGCGAATCGTATAATCTTCTTCCCAATCGCAATCCTCTATATTTTGGATTGATAAAAACGTCAATTCCGTATAAAACTTCTCCTTTAGGATTGTGAGTTGAAAACGTATAATTTCCTGTAATGGTTTTGTAATTTTTGGTTTTAAATGCAAAATCTTCCGTAACTAAAATGGATAATGCTGAACCAACCACAACTCCGTCAGCTACAATTACAAGTTGACCTTCAGGAAATAAAGCTAATAATTTTTCAATATGATCTTCTTTCCAATATGAATTTACCATTTCAGGATAGGATTCAATCATGGATTTTTTTAATTCTTTGTAATCTTCGATTTGAAGGTTTCGTAATTCTACTTTGTTAATTAAATTTGGCATATAACATTGATTTTCAACAAATATAGCGAAAATAATTCCCATTTACAAACGCTTACAAATATTTACAACCGAAAGTAAATAGCTAAATACCGAATAACCTTTTTTTCTCGCCACATCTTTGCACTGTCGAAATGAACGAATTATTAGTCACAGTTTTCAGTCACAGTTTTCAGAAAAATTAATAGAATGGATTTCAAAGAATTATTAGTCTATCAAAAAGCTTTTTCATTAGCTATGGAAATTAAAAAAGTATCAGACTCGTTTCCAAAAGATGAAAAATATGCACTAACGGATCAAATTAGAAGGTCATCAAGAAGTGTATGTGCCAATATCGCGGAAGCTTACAGAAAAAGAAGATATATAAATCATTTTATAAGTAAGCTTACTGATTCTGATGGTGAAAATTCTGAAACTTCCGTTTGGTTAGATTTTGCTTTAGAATGTAATTATTTATCAAAGGAACAACATATTGATATGGTTGTAAAATCCGAAGAAATTGGTAAAATAATTAATTATATGATTTTAAATCCAACAAGATTTGGTTGTAAATTATAAAATTAAACACCTGTGACTGAACACTGCGACTGCGACTAAAAAAGTAACATAATTATTAACATTAAATATTTAAACGCCATGAAAAACAGAGTACAATTAATCGGACATGTAGGTCAAGAGCCAGAAATCAAAACATTAGAATCTGGAAGAGTAGCAAACTTCACTATCGCTACGAATGAAAATTACACTAACGCCAAAGGTGAAAAAGTTGAACAAACCGAATGGCACCGCGTTTCCGCTTGGGGAAAAACAGTAGACATAATCGAAAAATTAGTAACCAAAGGAAGTCACGTTGCCATCGAAGGTAAACTAACCCACAGAAGTTACGACGATAAAGACGGAAACAAACGTTATATCACAGAAGTGGTTGCGAATGAATTGGTTTTATTAAGTAAATAAGCAAGTTCAAAATCAAGGACATTTTTAAATACTAAACATTTTTATAAACACAAATATTAAATTTTATACGCCATGAAGAATTCAGTACAATTAATCGGACATGTTGGACAAGAACCAGAAATCAAAAATCTTGAAGGAGGAAAAAAATTAGCTAATATTTCAATAGCTACTAATGAAGTCTATTATCGTGAAAACGGTGACAAAGTAGAACAAACGCAATGGCACCGAGTTACCGCTTGGGGCAAAACGGCGGATATCATTGAAAGATTTGTAACCAAAGGCAAAGAAATTGCTATTGAAGGCAAACTAACCCACAGAAGTTACGACGACAAAGACGGAAACAAGCGCTTCATTACAGAAGTAATTGCTAATGAAATTTTATTAATCAGTAAATAAGTTGATGATGCAAGTTTGCGTATTTTCAATCCGTTTGGATAACGCGTTTTTGGAGTATGATCAACAGCAATTGAATGCTTTTTTGAATACGGTAACGTTTAAGAAATCGAGCACACAATTTGTTGAAGGAAAAGAAGCGCATTGGTCGGTTATTGTTCATTATGAAACTTTGGAACAACAAAAACTAGAACGATTTGAACAAAAATCTTACGAAGATTTAAACCCAAAAGACAAACAAGTTTATGGTTATTTGAATCAGTGGAGAAACGAAAAATCAGAGGCTTTGAAATTGAAAAAATACATGATTTGTCACAATTCAGAATTAATAGATTTAGCGCTATATAAGCCAAGTAACTTAGATGAATTGCAGCAGATTAAAGGTTTCGGAAAACAAAAATCGGAGCGATTTGGAGAAGATATTTTAGCAATTTTGAATGCTGTTTAATGGATGGACCATCGACTTTTGTCGGTGGTTTATTTATTTAATTCTGTTTGTAAAGCTTCAACAAATAATCCCATGTGATAACCATCAACCAAACCATGATGCGCTAAAACCGTCATAGACATTGTTTTTTTATCATTTTCAGTCATCAATTTTCCAAAAGAAACTTTTGGGCAACTATCTGGAATACTAAAATTTCTAGAATGTGTTAATCCTGTGAAATTGATCCAAGGAACGGCAGAAAAATGAATAATATTTTCAGGAAATTCTCTAGTAAAAAGTCCAGGAGTTATTTGAATTCTTTCAATTTCAGTTTGCACAATTTTAGCAAATTCATGCAAATCGGAATGAAATTTCATAAACGAAAAACCAAACGTTTTGTCTTCGCGCATAATGGTAGAAGAAGCGTCAATTTCGTCATAAAGCACCACATCATTTCCTTGAATTCGATACCTGAAATTTTCCACGTGGTTTACAGCAGCAATCGTTTTGTGTAAATAATAAACAAAAAACGGAATTTGCATGGCTTTCGCTTTTTCATAAGCAATAGTCATGTCTATAGGTGTAGTAATCCCAAAAAAAGGTTCTTCGAAAGTACAGAAAAATTCAAAATGTTCTTTTCGATTCCAAGTAGAGAGGTCTATTTTCTGCTTCATTTTAGTAAGGGTAAAATTTCCGTAATATTGGTAAACGATTTGAAATTATCGTGCTCAATTTCAAAATCAATTTTCTCGTATTCCCAAGTCGTGTGATACGGAATGTGAATCGCATGTCCGCCAATATTTAAAACAGGTAAAACGTCTGATTTTAATGAATTTCCAATCATTAGAAAATCTTCGGCTTTACAATCTAAACGACCTAACATTTTTTCATAATCCAATTCGGCTTTGTCGCTCATGACTTCAATATGATGAAAGTAAGCACCAATTCCTGAATCGTGCAATTTGCGGTGTTGGTCTTTTAAATCGCCTTTTGTAGCTACAATTAATTTATGACTGCCTTTTAATTGTTCTAAAACTTCAGTAACGTTGGGTAATAATTCGACTGGTTTTTGCAGTAAATCTTTCCCAATTTGAATCACTTTTTGAATATTTTGTCCCGAAATTTTATGATTGGTCAATTCCAAAGCCGATTCAATCATTGACAATGTAAATGCTTTGATTCCGAAACCATACAGTGGTAAATTCTTAATTTGATGATTCAAAATCAATCCCAAAATTTCCTGACTCGAAGCATAATCTTGAAACAAAACACAAAAGCGTTCTTGGGCCTCATCGAAATAAGGTTCGTTGTGCCATAAAGTATCGTCGGCGTCGAAAGCGATTATTTTTGGAGTCATATTATTTTATTTAACACAGATTCCACTGATTTTTTCAATTTGTGTTCATCTGTGAAATCTGTGTTTATGTTTTATTAAGAAATCATCGCGCCATTAATCACACCTTCCGCATCTGGATTTACGAAAACCAATTTACCTTCTGCATTATTCGTCAATAACAACATTCCTTCACTTTCCACACCGCGTAATGCTCTTGGTGCTAAGTTTACTAAAACAGTTACGCGTTTTCCAATGACTTCTTCCGGTGTAAAATGCTCGGCAATTCCAGAAACGATGGTTCTAACATCAATTCCAGTGTCTACTTTTAAAACTAAGAGTTTGTTGGCTTTTGGCATTTTTTCTGCCTCGATAATCGTCCCGATTCGTAAATCTATTTTGGCAAAATCTTCAAATGAAGCCGTTTCTTTTTGCGGTTCAGCTTTTGCATTTTCCACTTTATTGGCCGTTTTAGTTGCTTCTAATTTGTCTAATTGTTTTTGGATTTCGGCATCTTCAATTTGGGCAAACAAAATTTCGGCTTGACCAATTTGATGTCCTGCTGGTATTAAATCTGTTTTAGTAGTTACATCGTTCCAACCTAAAGTACCGATTTTTAAAATATTTGATAATTTTTTAGCCGTAAAAGGTAAAAATGGTTCCGATAAAACGGCTAATGCAGCAGCAATTTGTAATGCTACATACATTTGTGTTTGCACCCTAGCCGGATTTTCTTTCACCATTTTCCATGGTTCTTCATCCGCTAAATATTTGTTTCCTAAACGGGCTACGTTCATTAATTCGCCTAAAGCTTCTCTAAATCTGTAACGTTCAATTGAACTTGAAATTACGGCAGGATACGCTTTTAACTCGGCTAATGTTTGCTCGTCAACTTCAGAAAATTCGTTCGGAGCTGGAACAATTCCGTCGTAATATTTATTGGTTAGCACCACGACACGATTGATGAAATTTCCAAAAATCGCAGCTAATTCATTATTATTTCTTGCTTGAAAATCTTTCCAAGTGAAGTCGTTATCTTTGGTTTCTGGAGCATTTGCCGTTAATGCATAACGCAACGAATCTTGTTTTTCTGGGAAATCTTGTAAATATTCGTGCAACCAAACCGCCCAGTTTTTAGAAGTCGATAATTTGTTTCCTTCTAAATTTAAAAATTCATTTGCCGGAACATTATCAGGTAAAATATAACTTCCTTCTGCTTTTAACATCGCTGGGAAAATGATGCAATGGAAAACAATATTATCTTTTCCAATGAAGTGAACCAATTTTGTATCGGCATCTTTCCAATACGGTTCCCAATCTTTACCTTCGCGAGCCGCCCATTCTTTGGTTGAAGAAATGTAGCCAATTGGCGCATCAAACCAAACGTACAATTTTTTTCCTTCCGCACCTTCTACAGGAACATCAATTCCCCAATCCAAATCACGCGTTACAGCTCTTGGTTCTAAACCACCATCAACCCACGATTTTACTTGTCCGTACACATTTGGTTTCCAATCGTTTTTATGACCTTCCAAAATCCATTCTCTTAAGAACGATTCGTAACGATTTAAAGGCAAAAACCAGTGTTTGGTTGATTTTAAAATCGGAGTTTCGCCTGTAATAGTTGATTTTGGATTAATTAAATCGGTTGCATTTAAAGTCGAACCACATTTTTCACATTGATCGCCATATGCTTCTGGATTGTCGCATTTTGGACAAATTCCAGTTACGAAACGATCTGCTAAGAATTGGTCCGCTTTCGCATCGTATAATTGTTCGGTTGTTTCTTCGATGAAATCGCCGTTATCGTATAATTTTTTGAAAAATTCTGATGCGGTTTTATGATGAATCTCCGAAGAAGTTCTCGAATAATTATCAAAAGAAATGCCGAAATCTAAAAACGATTGACGAATAATTCCGTCATATTTATCAATTACTTGTTGAGGCGTAATGCCTTCTTTTTTAGCTTTCATAGAAATCGCTACACCGTGCTCATCACTTCCGCAAATGAAGGCCACATCTTTCCCTTGCAAACGCAAATATCTTGCATAAATATCGGAAGGAACATAAACACCCGCTAAATGCCCAATGTGAATGGGTCCATTTGTATAGGGTAAAGCCGCTGTAATCGTATATCTTTTTGGATTTTCTAACATATCATCATAAAATTTGATGCAAAAATAATTCATTAACTACTAATTAACGAAGAATTATTTCTTTTTGTTTATTTTTGAAATAAAACTATGAAATTTAAAGCTGTTCTGCTATTATTTTTATTTCATCTAAATTCGTTTGGACAAGATTCAATTGTTAGTAAAATTAGAAATAAAAGTAATCCTATACTTTTTTCTGAATTTTATTTTGGTGGAGCAGGAAGTGATAATGGAGGCCTATGGTTATTGGGTTATAATTTGAATTATCAATTCAATGACAAAGATTTTTTAACTGCAAGATTTTCAGGTTTGTTAGGGATTTATGATAATTATACTTTGCTAGCTCCTACCCTTATTTTACCTTTTTCTGACAGGAAGGAAACGCAACAAGAATATGCACTTTTGTATGGTAAGAGATGGGTGAAAGAGAATGTTTCATTTAGTATTTCTTCTGGGGTTTCGCATACAGACAGAGTATATTATAAAAGAGTTGATGAGTATTATGAAAAATTAAATCAGGATTATTTTGGCATTCCAATAGAACTAAATGTCAAATGGTTTAAAGCAGAGAAATCTCGATTTAGAGCCTATTATGGATTAATTCCAATTGGATCAAGAAGAGTTAGTTTTGGCAGGAGTATTGGCTTTAAAATTACAGGTAACTTTGCAAAAAATGATTACCTTGGTTTGGCGGTTACTTATGGATTTGGTTGGCACAAAAACTATTAATTTTATGGTACAGAAAATATTGATATCATTTTTATTAGTAATTTCGTTTCAAAATTATGCACAAAAGAAAATGAAAATTCCACCTTATCTTAAAAAAGGCGACACAGTTGCTATTGTTTGTACCGCTCGTAAATTTTCTCCAGATGAAGCTAAACCCGCTATTGAATTATTAGCATCTTGGGGATTGAAAGCTAAATTAGGCAGAACTATAGGTTTAGATAGTTGTCAATTAGGCGGAACTGATGCTGAACGAATAGCCGATTTTCAAGAAATGATGGACGACGACAACATCAAAGCAATTTGGTGCGCACGCGGTGGTTATGGAACGGTTCGAATAATAGATTCGTTGGATTTTACCAAATTCAAAAAGCATCCCAAATGGATTATGGGATTCTCTGATGTAACGGTTTTGCACAGTCAATTGAATGTAGATCGCGTTGCAACATTGCATTCTATTATGCCATTTACAGTTCCAAAAGCACCTGAAGAAGTGAAAGAAACCTTACGAAAAGCACTTTTTGGAGAAGCTATTTCGTACACCATTCCGTCTAAATCGTATGATGTAAAAGGAAAAGCTTCGGGCGAATTAGTAGGCGGAAACATTTCTATTTTATATAGTTTATTGGGTTCAAAATCATCGATTGATACGAAAGGAAAAATCCTTTTCATTGAAGATTTGGATGAATATTTGTACCACATCGATAGAATGATGTACAATTTGAAACGCAATGGTTATTTCGAAAATGTAAAAGGAATTATTGTAGGAAGTATGGCCGACATGCACGATAATGAAATTCCTTTTGGACAAAATGAAGTGCAAATTATAACTGAAATTGCTAAAGAATTTAAAATTCCAATTGCATTTGAATTCCCAGCGGGTCATCAAAAAGACAACCGAACTTTGATATTAGGAAAACAAGTAGATTTTGAAGTGAATGATAAAGAAGTAAAACTTCAATTTCATTAAAATTGGCACATCGACACATTGAAAATTGACACATTGAAAAATGGCAGAACACAACGATTTAGGTAAACTTGGAGAAGAATTAGCAGTTGATTTTTTAGAAAAAAATGGCTACGAAATCTTAGAAACCAATTGGACTTTTGATAAAGCTGAAATTGATATTATTGCTCAAAAAGAAACAATTTTAGCGGTTGTAGAAGTGAAAACACGTTCAAGTTTAGATTTTGGATTGCCACAAGAATTTGTAAAGCCTAAAAAAATTCAATTATTGGTAAAAGCTATAAATGAATATGTTACCCAAAATGATTTAGAGGTTGAAGTTCGATTTGATATTGTAGCAATTCACAAAGAAAATGAGGGTTTTGTATTAGAACACATAGAGGAGGCGTTTTATTATTTTTAATGTTATATTTATAACAATTTGTTTTTAGTTTGTATATTTGCAGCAAATAACTACATAACCTACAAATCACAATGAAAACTATCTCATCAGTAGTAGAACAGTACATTAAATCCAAACCCTTTTTATTGAGTTCACTGTCGCAAGGAATTATCAATTTAACATCATTGGCAAGAATAATGATGCCTGAACTAGAGGCGCATTTAGGAAAAGACGTAAAGCAAGGAGCTGTTGTAATGTCGTTAAAAAGACTTTCTGAAGAATTAGATTTTAAAATTAATTATAAGATTTCTAAAGTTTTAAAAAATATTGGTGAAATAACTGTGCGCTCCTCATTAACAGATTATACGTTTGTAATTTCGGATACATTGTTAGATAACCAAGCAAAATTATTACCAGAGATTAATAAACTTCAAGATATTTTTTACACTTCATCGCGAGGTGTAAATGAAACAAATATAGTTACCAGTGCTTCAGTTGCACCTATTATAGATGCTTTATTTAAAGGGGAGAAATTAACACATAAGATAGATAATTTATCATCAATTACGGTTAAATTGCCTCAAGAAAACATATCAACTCCGGGTGTATATTATTATATTTTTCAGCGACTAGCTTGGGAAGGAGTAATTATTCATGAAGTAATTTCTACTACAAATGAATTTACAGTTATTGTAAGTGACGAACAAATAGATGTAGCTTTCAAAGTCATAAAAGACTTAAAAAATGTATTTGATTAACAAAAAGTAGTTTATTTTTTTTCACATCAAAAAAAGAAACGTATTTTTACCACTCTATACATACTAAAAACAAGTTTTAGTAGTTTAAGAACAAAAACGTTTTACATTGAAAAGCAACATATTAAAATACTATTTATCGATTGGTTTTCTTCTTTTTTTAATAGCTTGTTCTGTTAAAAAAGATAAGTTTATTAATCGAAATTTTCACGCTGTAACTACTGAATACAATGTGTTATATAACGGAAATCTGGCCTTAGATAAGGGCTTAGTAGATTTAAAAGCAACCTATCAAGATAATTTTTGGGAAATTCTTCCTATAGAAAGAATGCCTAAAAATGAAGATGCTTTATTACCAGGACAAAGCAAAAATCCGAGTTTTGAACGTGCCGAAGAAAAGGCTGTTAAAGCTATTCAAAAGCACTCAATGAACATTGCAGGTACTGAAAAAAATCCGCAAATGGATGAGGCATATTTGCTATTAGCCAAATCACGTTATTATGATAATCGTTTCATTCCTTCATTAGAAGCATTAAATTACATTTTATATAAATATCCATTAAGTGACCGAATTTATCATGCAAAAGTGTGGCGTGAAAAAGTAAATATTCGCTTAGATAATGATGAAGTTGCGATTAAGAATCTGAAAAAACTTTTAGAAGATAAAAAAATTTCGGGTCAAGATTTAGCGGATGCAAATGCCATGTTAACACAAGCTTACATGAACATTCAGGCTAAGGATAGCGCTATTGCAACCCTAAAAATTGCTAAAGAAACCACTGCAAATAACGAAGAAAAAGCAAGATATTCATTCATATTGGGGCAATTGTATGAAAGCATGAATTATCAAGATAGTGCATTTGTCGCTTTTGAGGATGTAATTCAAATGAATAGAAAATCGCCACGCAGATATGTAATTCAAGCACATGCCAAACAAGCACAACAATTTGATTACAAAAATGGGGATACGTTAGCATTCGTAGAAAAATTCAAAAATTTATTAGAAGACAGAGAAAATAGACCTTATTTGGATATTTTGAATCATCAAATGGGCCTTTTTTATGACAAGCAAGGAAAGAATAGAGTAGCTGAAAAATATTATAATAAGTCTATCAAATCTATTACTCAAGATAATTATTTAATTTCTTCAAATTATAGAAATATTGGAGAAATATATTTTCGTGAGGCAAAATATAAAACGGCTGGGCAATATTATGACAGTACATTAATTCGATTAGATGATCGAACAAGAGAATTTAGAAGAATCAAAAAGAAAAGAATCAATCTGGACGATGTAATTAAATATGAAACCATTGCACAACAAAACGATAGTATTTTATCAGTTGTTGCGATGAACGATTCGGATAGAAATCAATATTACGAAAAATACATCGCTAAATTAAAAATCGAAGACGAGAAAAAAGCAAAATTAGCGGCCGAAAAAGCTGAAAAAGAAGCCAATTTGTTAGCAAGTCAAAAAGCAACTTCAAATCCTGCTATTTTGGGTGGAAAAGATAATGCAACTGTTTCAAAAGTTAACACTATGCCTTCGAATATGCCACCAGGAATGATGGGCGGTGTTGATAACAGCACTTTTTATTTCTACAATCCAGTTACTGTCGAATATGGAAAGAAAGAATTCGTAAGTAAATGGGGGAAACGCGAACTAAAAGACAATTGGAAATGGTCTAATTTAAAAGGAAATAATGCAAACATCAATGCAGACGAAGACGAAGGAACAGATGAAGATGTAGTTGATGAGAAGAAAGAAGAAACAGTTTCAAATCCATTTTACACTGTTGACTTTTATTTAAAACAAATCCCATCCGATAAAAAATTATTGGATAGTTTAGCTAAGGATAGAAATTTCGCGTATTATCAATTAGGACTTATTTACAAGGAAAAATTCAGAGAAAATGAATTGGCAGCTTCTCGCTTAGAACAATTATTAAAAAACAATCCCGAAGAACGTTTAATTCTTCCTGCAAAATATAATTTGTATAAGATTTATCAAATCATTTCTCCAGCTAAGGCTGAATTGATGAAGCAACAAATATTGACCGAATATCCAACAAGTCGATATGCCGAAATTGTTAAAAACCCAACCATTGAAATTGCTGATGAAACCAATCCAGAAGCAGTATATTACAATGTGTACAAGAAATTCGAAAACAATCAAATAAGAGAAGTTTCTTCCGAAATTGACGAAATGATTAATCGATTTACAGGCGAAGAATCGGTTGCTAAATTCGAATTGTTAAAAGCTAAAGTTATTGGAAGACTACAAGGGTTAGACGAATACAAAAAAGCATTAAACTTTGTAGCATTAACCTATCCAAATATAGAAGAAGGAAAACAAGCAGAAAGTTTGTTAAAAACCGATATTCCAAAATTAGAAGCTTTAGATTTTGGCAAAAGCGAAGCAATGGAATGGAAAATTATTTTTCCAAAGAAATTTCCGTTGGATAAAGACGTAAAAAATCTAACCGATAAAATCGAAAAATACCTTAAAGATGCTAATGCAGTATTGCTAAAATCTTCAGATGATATCTATTTGATTTCAGATAATTTTATAGTAATTCATGGATTTAGTTCAAAAGAATCTGCAAACGCAGTTTTGTCGGTTTTAAAAGAACATAAAAATTATAAAATTAAAGACCAAGCCTACATTATTTCAACCGAAGATTACAAGATTGTTCAAATGAAGAAAAAATTTGAAGAATGGCTTTTGTTGAATAAACAATAATCCCAAAACCTCATAAAATGTTTGATAAAGTTAAAAACCAAGATCATTTATTAGGAAAAACAAACAGAATTGTTGAAGGAACTTCTATAAATGGAGATATTACAACTTTTGCTGATTTTAGATTAGATGGAAAACTCACTGGAAACTTTACTTCTGAAGGAAAAATAGTAATTGGACCAACCGGACAAGTAATGGGTGATATTACCTGTAAAAGTATCGACATTGAAGGAAAATTCTCTGGAAAACTTATTGCTGAAGGGATGTTAAATGTTAAATCAAAGGCACACATAACAGGAGAAGTAATAGTGGGTAAATTAGCAGTTGAGCCTGGAGCAAAATTTGAAGCAAGCTGTGAAATGAGAAGTTCTTAATTTCGAATTCAACGAATCCAAACAAAACAAATAATGGAATCCAATAAAAAACAATCCAACAAGTGGTTGGCACTAATTAATATCCCATTTCAAATGGGATTGATTATTTTTGGCTTTTCATATCTTGGTAGTTGGTTGGATAAAAAATATCCAAATCCTGAAGGTTATTTTCTAAAAGGAATTACACTTTTTGGTGTTTTTGTTGCACTTTATAATGTAATCAAGCAAGTAAATCAATTAAATAATAAAAAGTAAAGATGTTAAAAAAATTACCCGTAACTGTTCAAGCTATATTAATTTCAATCGTTTTTTTTCTAATTCATTTTGGAATAGTTACTTTTTTAAATAAAATTGACATAATACCTTTTTTAATGTCATTTGCTTTACAATTTATAATGACATTGGTAATTTTATTAGCAATGATTAAAATTTATGAAACCGCTAAAGAACAATTAGGTTTTGCTTTTTTAGGATTGTCAACATTAAAAGTAGGAATTAGTTATTTTTTTGCTACCGAATATTTATTTCAGAATAAGTCAATGCTTGAAACAAACAAAGTTAATTTTTTTATCACTTTTCTGTTTTTTTTAAGCCTAGATGTCTATTTTACAATAAGATTGCTAAACAAAAAGTAATTTAAGGCAAAAAAATCATTAAATATTCAAAAAAAAATATTTTTGAAACTTGGAATATTAATTAAAGTTGTACTTTTGCAAAAATTTTTAAGACCAAAATTTTAGAATATAATCAATATGGTGATTTCAAGAAAACCACTTCATGTAATAGCAGCAATCGCAATCGCGATATTGCCTTTAATTAGTTTTGCTAATGTTTCTAATGATTCAGTTAAAAAAGAAGCGCATGAAGTTCATGGTGCTGCTGAAGCTAATCATGGAGAAACAGCTGAGCCTCAGGACAAAAAAGCTAAAGTAGATGCTTACATTCAACATCACTTGCAAGATTCTCACGATTTTACTTTTTTCTCAGATGAAAAAGAAGGTAAGCATTATGGGTTTTCATTGCCGGTTATTTTAATTGACAATGGTTTAAAGGTATTTTCATCTTCTAAATTTCACCACGGAGAAACGGTTGCTGAAGTTGATGGAAATTTCTACAAATTATACCACGGAAAAATTTACAAAACAGATGCTGTAGGAACTATTAATTATGACGAGCATCATCATCCAACAAATGCAAAACCATTAGATTTTTCAATTACGAAAAATGTGTTTTCAATGTTGTTTACTTCAATCTTGTTGTTGTTCATGTTTATTGGTTTAGCTAAATCTTATAAAAAAGGACCAATTCCAACTGGGTTTGGTAGAGTGTTAGAGCCTCTTATCTTATTCATTAGAGACGAAATTGCTATTCCTAATATTGGTGAGAAAAAATATAGAAAATTCATGGGTTATTTATTAACTGTGTTTTTCTTAATTTGGTTATTAAATTTACTTGGAATGACTCCACTAGGAATCAACGTTACAGGTAACATTGCAGTAACTATTTGTTTGGCGTTGTTTACTTATTTTATTACACAATTTAGTGCTAATAAAGATTATTGGAAACACATTTTTTGGATGCCAGGTGTTCCTGTTCCAATGAAGATTATCTTAATGCCAATTGAAATTTTAGGAACATTAACAAAACCATTCGCATTATTAATTCGTTTGTTTGCAAACATTACGGCGGGTCACGTTGTAATCATGAGTTTAATTGCAATGATTTTTGTTGGAAAAAATTTAGCAGCTGACTTACCTATATCATTAGGATTAACATTGTTCATTTCAATTATCGAAGTTTTAGTAGCATTCCTACAAGCTTTTATCTTTACAATGTTGTCTTCATTATTTATTGGTATGGCAGTTCAAGATCATCATCATGACGATCATCATTAAAATTTGAGTATTGTTTAATTTTATAAATCAATTATTATGTACAATTTAATTGGAGCTGGTTTAGTAGTAATCGGTGCAGGTTTAGGTTTAGGAAAAATTGGTGGTTCTGCAATGGACGCTATCGCACGTCAGCCAGAAGCTGCTGGTAAAATTCAAACAGCGATGATTATTATCGCTGCTTTATTAGAAGGTTTAGCATTCGCTGCTTTAATCTTAGGAAAATAATAAAGAAAGAAAAAACAGTATCTGTAACGGTTGGTTACAGGTACTGCTTTTAAAAAAGAAAGTACTATTTAAACATATATTTTTCAAAACATGGAGAAATTAATTAACGATTTTTCATTCGGACTATTTTTCTGGCAAGCAATTATCTTATTAGTATTAATTTTACTAATGGTTAAATTTGCATGGAAACCTATCATGAATTCAATTGTAGCTCGTGAGGAAGGAATCTCTAACGCTTTATTAGCAGCTGAAAACGCTAAGAAAGATATGCAGAACTTGAAGTCTGATAATGAAAAATTATTAGCTGAAGCAAGAGCTGAAAGAGACTTGATGATGAAAGAAGCAAGAGAAATCAAAGAAAAAATGATTGCTGATGCTAAATCTGAAGCACAAGCTCAAGGCGAAAAAATGATTGAATCGGCAAAAGCTTCAATCGAAAGTGAGAAAAATGCAGCTATGGCAGAATTGAAAAATCAAGTTTCTTCTTTGTCATTAGAAATTGCTGAGACATTAATAAAAGGAGAATTATCTAACAAAGAAGCTCAAACTAAATTGGTTGAGAAAATGTTAGGTGACGCTAAATTAAACTAATATCATGGCAGGAACTAGAGCAGCAATTCGATACGCTAAAGCCATTTTGGACATTGCCCAAGTAAACAACAGCACACAAGCTGTAAATTCTGACATGACTTCAATTGTAAACGCAATTAAAGACAGCGCTGAATTAAAAGATTTCTTGCAAAGTCCAATAGTTAAAGGTGAAATTAAATTTTCTTCTTTAAACGAAATTTTTGCTTCTGCTCAAAAAGAGACAAAAGGATTATTTCAATTGCTTTTAGTAAACAAAAGATTTGAATTATTAAACGATGTTGCTTTACAGTTCAATTCTTTATACGATGAACTTAACGGAATTGAGATTGCAAAGGTAACTACCGCTTTCCCAATTACGCCTGAGTTAGAAGCTAAAGTATTGGCAAAAATTGCATCGTTTTCAAATAAAAATATTACCATTCAAAACATTGTAGATCCTGCTATCATTGGAGGATTTATTTTAAGAATGGGCGACAAACAATACAATGCATCTGTTGCAAGCAGATTGCAAAATTTAAAAAGAGAGTTTAGTAATTAATATACCATTAAAGATATATCACAATGGCGGAAATTAAACCTGCTGAAATTTCAGCAATATTAAAACAACAATTATCAGGTTTTGAATCTGGTGCATCGTTAGAAGAAGTTGGAACTGTACTTCAAGTTGGAGACGGTATCGCTCGTGTTTACGGATTATCAAACGCTCAATACGGAGAGTTAGTACAATTCGAAAACGGATTAGAGGCGATCGTATTGAACTTAGAAGAAGACAATGTTGGGGTGGTACTTTTAGGACCATCAACAGGAATCAAAGAAGGTTCTACAGTAAAAAGAACACAACGTATTGCTTCTCTTAAAGTAGGAGAACAAATGGTAGGTCGTGTTGTGGATACTTTAGGTAACCCAATTGATGGTAAAGGTCCAATCGGTGGTGAGTTATACGAGATGCCATTAGAAAGAAAAGCTCCTGGAGTTATCTTCCGTCAACCCGTAACTGAACCATTACAAACAGGAGTAAAAGCAGTTGATGCTATGATTCCAGTAGGTAGAGGTCAACGTGAGTTGGTTATTGGTGACCGTCAAACTGGTAAATCAACAGTTTGTATTGATACCATCTTAAATCAAAAAGAATTTTACGATGCAGGAAAACCTGTATTCTGTATATATGTTGCAATTGGACAAAAAGCTTCAACTGTAGCAGGAATCGCAAAAATGTTAGAAGAAAAAGGTGCAATGGCTTACACTGTTATTGTTGCTGCAAATGCTTCTGATCCAGCTCCAATGCAAGTATATGCTCCTATGGCAGGTGCTGCAATTGGTGAGTATTTTAGAGATTCAGGTCGTCCAGCTTTAATTGTTTATGATGATTTATCTAAACAAGCTGTTGCTTACCGTGAGGTGTCTTTATTATTAAGAAGACCACCAGGACGTGAGGCTTATCCTGGAGACGTTTTCTACTTACACTCTCGTTTATTAGAAAGAGCTTGTAAAGTAATTAATAACGACGAAATCGCTAGAAACATGAACGATTTACCAGATTCTATCAAAGGAATCGTTAAAGGTGGTGGTTCGTTAACAGCGTTACCAATTATCGAAACACAAGCAGGTGACGTTTCTGCATATATCCCTACAAACGTAATTTCGATTACTGACGGACAGATCTTCTTAGATGGTGATTTATTCAACTCTGGAGTTCGTCCTGCAATTAACGTAGGTATTTCTGTATCTCGTGTTGGGGGTAATGCACAGATTAAATCAATGAAAAAAGTATCAGGTACTTTAAAATTAGACCAAGCACAATTCCGTGAATTAGAAGCTTTCGCGAAATTTGGTTCTGACTTAGATGCTGTAACTTTAAACGTTATTGAAAAAGGAAAAAGAAACGTTGAAATCTTAAAACAAGGTTTAAACTCTCCTTTTACAGTAGAAGATCAGGTGGCTATCATTTATGCAGGTTCTAAAAACTTGTTAAGAAATGTACCAGTTGTTAAAGTAAAAGAATTTGAAAAAGATTTCTTAGAATACTTAAACGCTAAACACAGAGATACATTAGACGCACTTAAAGCAGGTAAGTTTGATGACGCTATCACTGACGTTTTAGAAAAAGTAGCGAAAGAAATTTCAGCAAAATATAATTAATTAGTCAATTAGACAATGTGTCAATTAGACAATTAATTGACACATTGATAAATTGGCACATTGACAAATTAACAAAATGGCAAACTTAAAGGAAATACGTAATAGGATTACTTCTGTTTCATCTACGATGCAAATTACATCGGCGATGAAAATGGTTTCTGCTGCAAAATTAAAAAAAGCGCAAGATGCTATTACAGCAATGCGTCCGTATGCAGAAAAACTTACTGAGCTATTACAAAACTTAAGTGCAACTCTTGAAGGAGAAGTTGGTGGTGCTTTTACAGCTCAAAGAGAAGTAAATAAAGTACTTATCGTTGCAATTACTTCAAACAGAGGTTTGTGTGGTGCGTTTAATACCAATGTAATTAAACAAGCAAAAGCAGTTGCTGATACGTATGCAGGAAAACAAGTAGATATTTTTGCTATTGGTAAAAAAGGAAACGACGTTTTACGTAAAACAAACAACGTAATCGAAGTTAATAATGTTATTTTTGACAAATTAACTTTCGAAAATGCTTCTGATATTGCACAACAATTAATGGATAAATTTGTGAAAGGTGATTACGATAAAATCGAAATCGTTTATAACGAATTTAAAAATGCTGCAACTCAAATTGTGAGAACACAACAGTTTTTACCTTTAGCTCCAATTGTGGGTGGCGAAGTAGTAGCTTCTGATTATATTTTTGAACCATCTAAAGAAGAAATTGTGTTGACATTGATTCCAAAATCATTAAAAACACAATTATACAAATCAATTAGAGATTCATTTGCAGCAGAACACGGAGCACGTATGACAGCAATGCATAAAGCAACCGATAATGCTACAGAATTAAGAGACCAATTAAAATTAACTTACAACAAAGCGCGTCAAGCGGCTATTACAAACGAAATCTTAGAGATCGTTGGTGGAGCAGAAGCTTTGAAAAGCTAGTTTTAATACACATATTTAAAAAAGTCCCGATTTATTCGGGACTTTTTTGTTTTATATTTGTATTTATGATAATTGTTTGATAAAACCAATTTTTTTATTAAATGAAATCTTTAGAATGTAAAAATCAATTATTAATGTTTATATCTTAAATACTTATGGATAGTGTATGGGTAACTATATTCTTTTTTCAATCAATTCTTATGATTATTATTGGTTTTTTAGGTTTTAAAAATCACTCTATAAAAAAGGCTAAGACTTCATCTGAGGATTCAAACATTAAAAATTATTTTATTTTGATTTCTAAGCAGTTTTCGATAATATTTATGTTTATGGGATTTTTTTGTTTAATTTTTTTAATTTTAAGTGTTTATAGAAATTTATAACTAACCAAGATAAAATAGAATTCTATTCCTTCCCACAATAAAATTTCCACAAACAACAAACTCATTTAACAAATCCTTTTTTTACGCATTTACTTTTATTGGTATATTTGTAAGTAACAAACTATTTTCCAATGAAAAAATATTGCGGTTTCTTCTTACTACTTTTCACATTTTTTAGTTATTCACAAAATCTTCGTTTAGAAGACATCATGAAAGGAGACGAATTCATCGGGCATCAACCCGAAAATCACCGTTGGTCTATCGATGGGCAAACCGTTTTATTTGATTGGAATCCGAACAATGAAATTGATAACAGCACCTATTTTTGGAACAAATCAAGTAAATCGCCTCAAAAAGTAACGACTTCAAATCCTATTTACGATTTGGATTTTATGGCAACACAGAAAGATTATGATGTTGTATATTACACCAATCAAGGCGTTTTGTATGCGTATACCAAATCTACAAAAAAGACCAAAAAAGTCATTCAATTAGCCGAACGCATTAACTCGGTAGAAAGAAGCAGTAATCCTGATATTATTTTCTTTCAGCAAAATCGAAATGTATATCAATTTAATACCAAAGACTTTTCAATTGTTCAATTAACGAATTTCAAAACAGGAAAAGAAAGTAAATCCGACAAAGAAGAAGATTCATTTCTTGTTGCGCAACAAAAGGAGTTGTTTCAATTTGTTCGCGATGAAGCTAAATCAGACGAATGGTATGAAGCGCAATCCAAATCCAATAACGAGAAGTTTCCAAAAGAAATTTTCTATGATAAATCGTCTTTGGAACAAGTAAAAATTTCGCCTGATGGAAAATTTGTAACGTTCCGAATTTCAGATTATCCAACGCAAACGTCAACCGATGTAGAGCATTTTATTACAGCCGATGGATTTACTCAAAGTAAAAAAGCACGCGCAAAAGTTTCGATTGATAATTTCAGTAAGCACAAATTCGGAATTTTCAATGTAGAAAAAGATACTACGTATTACGTTTCGTTTTCCAATTTATCGGGTATAAAAGAAGCGCCAAAATATTATCAAGAATATGAAAAATTAAAAGGCGATTCGGAATACGATATTCCTGTAGTAATGCAAAGTCCAGTGTATAGCAAAGACGGAAAAAATGCCGTTTTAGAAATCAGAAGTCAAGACAATAAACACCGCTGGATTGTGGAATTGGATTTAGTTTCAGGAAAAATCACCGAATTAGATCATCAACACGACGAAGCATGGATTGGCGGTCCAGGAATTCCAGGATATAGTTTCAGTAGCGGAACTTTAGGTTTTATTGACAATTCAACCATTTATTTTCAATCAGAAGTTTCCGGTTTTTCGCACTTGTATGCATATAATTTGAAAACCAAGAAAAAAGAAGCGCTAACAAAAGGCAATTGGGAAGTTCGAAAAGTTCAATTATCGAATGATGCCAAATCGTTTTATATTACGACAACCACAACGCATCCAGGCAACAGAAGTTTCTACAAATTGGACATCGCTTCAAAAAAAATGACTGGAATTTTAACAAACGATGGCAATTACGAAGTGGAATTATCTCCTGACGAACAAACACTTTTGGTGCGCTATTCGTATAAAAACAAACCATGGGAATTATACGTTGGTGCCAACAAACCGAATGCCGAATTAAAACAAATTACGTTTTCAACTACGCCAGAATTCAAAAAATACAATTGGAAAGCACCGGAAGTCATTACTTTTAAAGCGGAAGACGGTACAACTGTTTACGCGCGTTTGTACCAACCAAAAGTGGAGAACAAGAACAAAGCGGCAGTCATTTTTGTACACGGCGCAGGTTATTTGCAAAATGCACACAATTATTGGAGCACGTATCATAGAGAATTCATGTTTCACAATTTACTTACCGATTTAGGTTACACGGTTTTAGACATCGATTACAGAGCCAGCGATGGTTACGGTCGTGATTTCAGAACGGGAATCTACCGTCACATGGGTGGAAAAGATTTATCGGATCAATTGGATGGAAAGAAATATTTAGTAGAAAAAGCAGGAATTGACGCCAACCGAGTGGGAATTTATGGCGGTTCGTATGGCGGATTTATCACATTAATGGCTTTGTTGACAGAACCTGGCGAATTCAAAGCAGGAGCCGCTTTACGTTCGGTAACCGATTGGGCGCATTACAATCACGGCTACACCTCAAACATTTTGAATTTCCCAGAAACCGATCCAGAAGCCTATAAAAAAAGTTCTCCTATTTATTTTGCGAATAATCTACAAGATAAATTGTTAATGCTCCACGGAATGGTAGACGATAACGTCCAATTCCAAGACATTGTTCGATTAACGCAACGATTTATCGAATTAGGCAAAAAAGACTGGGATTTAGCGGTATTTCCAGTAGAAGCACACGGATTTAAAAGAACCTATTCATGGGTAGACGAATACCGAAGAATTTTAGACTTATTCAACGAAAATTTAGTACAAAAATAAAATGCACCAGTTACTTGAATTAGGAACGAAAACCGAAATGTTGGAGCAATTATCCATCATAAAACAATTGTATCCCGATTACACGCCAGAAATTTATGGCGATTTGTTAGATAAAATGATTCCGCACAATTACAAACAATTAATTGTAGTGGAAAACGGAATCACTACAGGATTGGCTGGGTTTTGGATAGGAACTAAGCTTTGGTGTGGCAAATATTTGGAATTAGACAATGTCGTGGTACACGAAGATTTTCGTTCCAAAGGAATTGGCAGCATTATGACCGAATATCTCAACCAAAAAGCCATCGATGAAAAGTGTAATATGATTGCTTTAGATGCGTATACCACTAATTTTGGAGCCCAAAAATTCTACATGAATCATGGTTTTGTACCCAAAGGATTTCATTTTGTAAAATATTTAGAGCATTAATTATTTAAGTGTTCCCAGATGAAACTATAAAATTCACTTTCTTTTTTTACTCTGTTTTCATAATTTGAAATGTTTCCATAATGACCTGCATTTTTATTTACTTTTAAATAAATGGGGTTTTTTTGAGCGCTTCTACTTTGAAGTTTTGCAACAAATTTATAAGAATGAAATGGAGGCACTCTGTCATCATTTTCAGATGTAATAATTAAGCAAGTTGGATAATTTACATCTTCTTTTATGTTATGTAATGGAGAAAATTTTAATAAAGAATTGAATTCTTCTTTGATATCAGCGTTTCCATATTCATCTAAGTGATATTTTCCAACCGTGAATTTTTGAGCATTTATCATGTCAAACACACCCACATTGGCAACTACGACTTTAAATAAATCAGGGCGCTGGGTCATTGCGGCACCAACCACTAATCCGCCATTAGAACCACCAGTGATTGCTATTTTATTAGGGTTTGTATATTTTTCCGACATTAAAAACTCGGCTGCATCCACAAAATCATTTATCGAATTAATTTTTTTCAAACCTTTTCCTTCTTTGTGCCAATTTTTCCCTTTTTCGCCACCACCTCTAATTTGTGCATAAGCATACACACCACCTTTTTCTAAAAAATGCAATAATCCGGTGTCATAAGTTGGGCTACTAATGCTTCCAAAACCGCCATAAGCTTTTAATAAAGTGGGATTGTTTCCGTTCAACTCAATTCCTTTTTTGTGAATAATAACTATCGGAATATCTTTGTTATCTCTGCTTTTATACGTAATAATTTTGGTTTCAAAATAGTTAAACGGAAACAAGGTAGGTTTTGGTTGAATAAATTCATTAAAATAAATGTCATTGGCTCCAGTAGTAATGTTTAATTTGTAATTTAATGAAGGAATTGTGTAGGAATAAAAAGTAACAAAAAGTTCATTTGTTTTTTCGTCATAAAATCTAATTTGAAAATCCATACTGTGTGGTGCTTCAAATTTTCGAATAAATTTTCCTGTATAATCGTAAATTGACATATAATATTTGCCCATATTGTTATACTTACAAATGATATAATTGTCTAAAAATGTGGCTCCTATTAGTAAATGAGAATATACTTGAGGAATTAAAATCGTACTTTCAGCACGATTATTTATATCAAAATAACTTATATTTCCCCAAGGATACTTTTCGTCAGAAAAATAAAATTTATCAGCTACAATATTTAAATATTCAAAATTTGTTTTATCCTCTTTTACAAAATTTTTAAAATCAAATTGTTCATTATCTAGTTCAGTATAATAATAGTTTTTAGTGGTTTCATCTTCACTAACCTCACTTATGTATAATTTATTTTTTTTAGTGAAAAAACTAAAATTTGACTTTGTATTTGAAGTATCAAAAACCAATTGGTCTTTACTTTGGACATCACCAATTTTATGATAAAATAACTGATAGGTAGAATCTCTTGCAAAGAATTCTTTGTTTGAATTTTTCTTGTAAAAAACGCCTTTATCACCATTCCAAGCAACACTCGAAAATTTAATATCGGTTAAAACATCATTAAGGTATTTTTTATTTACAAAATCTCTAAATTTTATTTCATGTCGATCACTTCCATTCGGACTTATTCTAAAAGCTAAATATTTTGAATTTTTTGAAGGATAATAACCTAACAAAACAACATTTTCATCTTTATAAACATCATACGGATCAACTAACGGTTTGCCTAAATCATTTAAGCTTTCTCTGTAATATAAAACACCGGGTTTGTTTTTATCAATTCGGTAAGTGTTATAAAAATATTTTCCGTTTTTACTTGGCAATGAATAGGTGGATAAATAGTCATAATCTTTTATTTTAAACGAAAAGTTATGGTTTTTAACAACTTCAGTAAGCTTTTGCTCACTAACATTATTTTGTAATGTTATCCAATCAATTACTTCTTTGTTAGAAGTGTTTTCTAACCAAGTGTAGTCGTCTTGAATGGTAATTCCATGTTTAGAAAGAGTTGTCGAAACTTTTTTTGTTTCTATTTTATGTTGAGAAAAAACTGTAATTGAAACAAAAAGTAGTAAAAATAAATATCGTGTCATAATCATACAAATAGTCTTACGAAAGTATTAAAATATTATCCTAAACAATACTTTTGGACTGTTTTTTGCAATAATAATTTCAGTAACTTTATCAAAACGAAATTTATAATGATTCAGTATATTTTAATACTATTTGTTAGTGCAAATTT
Source organism: Flavobacterium sp. N2820 (assembly GCF_025947285.1). NCBI lineage: Bacteria > Pseudomonadati > Bacteroidota > Flavobacteriia > Flavobacteriales > Flavobacteriaceae > Flavobacterium > Flavobacterium sp. N2820. The sequence continues at coordinate 2,529,037 of NZ_CP110008.1, forward strand.
AATTTCTTGCAACTCATCTAAAACAATTGTACAAGAAACCAACTTATCTGCATCCTATGAAAGTTGGGTAGCGGGAGTGCGTGGTGGTGGAAGTGGTATCAACTTTTATGTGAATTTAAAAACGACATTAAGTGAAGAAATTGAGTTAAAAAAAGTAATTTTTAGAGGGTACGAAGTGCCATTTGAAAAACAAAACGCATTACATTTCATAGCAAGAATAAAAACCGAAGGCAATCAACAAAAATTTGATGGTGATGAATCCCAAATTTACACCAGTCCAAAAAATGCCTTAACATTAGCCGAAAATGAAGCCATTTTAATCTTCTTAAAAAACGGAAAAGAAATCCGTCAAACTATTAAAGAAGTTAAAGAAAAACCAATGTTACAATATCCTTCAACAAAACCAAAGAATTAATTACATTTGTTATTCTAAAAACAATAAATGAGTCTTTACAAAAGTCTTTTTAAACAAACGGCAATTTATGGCATAGCAACAGTTTTGCCTAGAATTATTAGTTTTATTCTAAATCCAATTTTTGTTTATTATCTTACTGATAAGGAGAAAATGGGAGAAGTTTCCGTAATTTTTTCTTATTTAGTTTTCTTTAATGTGATTTTATCTTACGGAATGGAAACCGCATTTTTCCGATTTTATAATTCGGAAGAAAACAAAGGCAAAGTAATTTCTACATCCACCATTTCACTTTTTTGGTCCACAATAGGTTTTTTGGTATTGTTTCTTTTGTTTCGAAAAAACTTAGCGGATTGGTCAGAAATTAATGTTGAATATGTTGTTTTTGCCATTTGGATTTTGACTCTAGATGCATTAGCAATTATTCCGTTTTCTAAAATAAGGGCAGAAGGTCGTCCTATAAAATATGCAGTAATTAAGATTTCAAATGTTTTGATTAATTTGATGTTCAACGTTTTCTTTTTGATTTTTCTACCTGAAATCGCAAGTGAATCTTCTAATTTGTTTATACAAACCATCTATCATGATGATTTCCAAATTGGTTATATTTTTGTCTCGAGTTTAATAGCAAGTTTATGCACGCTATTATTTGTTTTACCTGATTATTTCAAAATCAAATGGCAATTTGATACTGATTTGTGGAAGAAAATGATGCAATATGGTTTGCCCATTTTAGTTGCAGGAATTGCTTTTGCAATCAATGAACATTTTGATAAGATTCTATTAGATTGGATGCATGTGGATATGGCCGATATTGGAGCCTATTCTGCGTGTTATAAAATTGGGATGTTTATGGTGCTGTTTCGAACAGCTTATTCTTTAGGAATTGAACCGTTTTTCTTTAGTCATTCAAAAAACGAAAATGCACCGCAAACGTATGCAACAATTACGAAATATTTTGTCATTTTTGGTTCATTCATCTGCTTAGGAGTTATCGTTTTTGCCGATATTTTAAAATTAATTTTAGTACCAAAAGCAATTTACTGGGATGCGATGGATGTAGTGCCATTAATAGTTTTAGCAAATTTCTTTTTAGGGATTTATACCAATTTATCCGTTTGGTACAAATTAATCGACAAAACTAGAATTGGGGCTTATATTTCAATTGTTGGAGCAATAGTAACTTTAGTTTTAAATTTACTTTTAATTCCAATTATCAGTTATATGGGTTCAGCAATTGCTACCATTTTTGCATACGGAACCATGATGTTAATCTCATATTGGATGGGACAAAAAAAATACCCAATCCCATACGATAAGAAATCGATTTTTACGTATTTGGGATTAGCAATAGTGCTTTCTGGAATTTCGTTTTATGTGCCAATTTTACGTGAAACTTACATATTCGGAATTGCAGCTATCTTGTTTTTTGCTTACTTTGTATACCGAAACGAAAAAGAAAGTATTTTAACGATTATCAGAAGAAAATAACATGCAGATTAAAATCATCAATAAATCAAATCACGAGTTACCAAACTACGAAACAATCGCTTCGGCTGGAATGGATTTACGCGCGAATATATCTGAACCAATTACACTAAAATCATTAGAAAGAACCATTGTAAAAACAGGTCTTTTTATTGAATTACCAATCGGTTTTGAAGCTCAAGTGCGCCCAAGAAGTGGCTTAGCAGCCAAAAAAGGAATCACCGTTTTAAATTCACCCGGAACAGTTGATGCCGATTACCGTGGAGAAATTGGTGTGATTTTAGTAAATTTATCCCATGAAGATTTCGTAATCGAAAACGGAGAACGCATTGCTCAATTAATCATCGCCAAACACGAACGCGCTGAATGGCTTGAAGTAACAGAATTATCTGAAACTTCAAGAGGTGAAGGTGGTTTTGGGAGTACTGGTGTGAAATAGTAATCAGTTTTCAGTCTCAGTTAGCAGTTTGTCTGATTGAGCGAAGTTGAAGTCTTCTGAATAAAGTGTTCAGAAAAATATCAAAATATAATCTTAGCGAACTTTGCGAAAAACCTTTGCAAGCTTTGCGTTTAAAATAAAAACATACAATGAGAATAATCGTTCCTATGGCAGGTCGTGGTTCACGTCTTCGCCCACATACCTTAACCATTCCAAAGCCATTAATTCCTGTAGCTGGAAAACCAATCGTTCACAGGTTAGTGGAGGATATTGCCGGAGTTTTAAATCAGAAAATAGATGAAGTTGCGTTTATTATTCACGAAAGTTTTGGTAAAAAAGTAGAAGAAGATTTAATTGCCATTGCTCAAAAATTAGGTGCAAAAGGAACCATTTATTATCAAAATGAAGCCTTAGGAACAGGTCACGCAATTATGTGTGCCAAAGATTCTTTGAGTGGTCCAGCGGTTATTGCTTATGCCGATACCTTAATTCGTGCTGATTTCGATTTAGATACCACTGCTGATAGCGTAATTTGGGTAAAACAAGTCGATCAACCAGAAGCTTTTGGTGTAGTAAATTTAAACACTAACGGAGAAATCATCGAATTGGTGGAAAAACCAAAAGAATTTGTATCAGATTTAGCCGTAATCGGAATTTACTATTTCAAAGATGTTGCTGTGTTGAAAAACGAATTGCAATCGGTGTTAGATAACAATATTATTCACGGTGGCGAATACCAAATTAATGATGGTATTAAACAAATGATGGCAAAAGGCATGAAATTTGTACCAGGGAAAGTAGACGAGTGGATGGATTGTGGAAATAAAGACGTTACCGTTGAAACCAATTCAAGAATGTTAGGTTTTTTACATAACGACGGTGAAAATTTAGTTGCTGCTGATGTGAAATTAGAAAATGCAACCATCATTCCTCCATGTTATATTGGGGAGGATGTATGTTTGATAAACGCAACAGTTGGACCAAATGTTTCCTTAGGAAAAGGATGTCATGTGATTGATTCTACCATAAAAAATAGTTTGGTGCAAACGCATTCAAACATAAAAAACGCCAAATTAGACAATGCAATGATAGGAAATCATGCAACTTTTGATGGCAATTTTACAAGTATTAGTATCGGAGATTATTCCGTTTTAGAATAGATGATAAAGAAAAAACACATCGTTTTATTTGCGTTCCTGCTTTTCAGTTTTGGAAACTATGCTTTTGCGCAAGAAAATCCCGAAGACATTGCATTAGTAGATAACCAAACCGAAGATAATTTTTATGAAGCTTTAAAACAACGAGGCATCGAAAATTATGACAAAGCTATTGTGGCGATTCAGAAATGTTTAGAAAAAGAACCAAAAAACCCCGCTTTTTTATATGAATTAGGAAAAAATCAATTGGATTTAAAAAACTATGTTGATGCGGAAGTCTCATTCAAAAAAGCAATAGAGCAAGATAACAAACAGCGTTGGTATTGGAATGGTTTGTATGATGTATATTACCAAACCAAAGACTTTCAAAAATCGATTCCAGTGGTTCAAAAACTAATTGAGTTCGACCCAAATATGAGAGAAGATTTGGTTTCACTTTACATGAATACCAATCAAAAAGAAAAAGCATTAGCCTTGTTAAAGGAAATGCAAGCAAGTTCGCATTTGACCACTACAATGGAATTCTACAAACTTAAATTAGAAGAATCAAACGAATTTGCAAAACCAAAAAAAGAAGTATTAGAAGAAGCCATCAAAAAAAACCCAAAGTACGAACAAAATTACATAGATTTAATTGTGCTGTACTCGAGCTTTAACCAAGAAGATAAAGCGTTTGAAGTGGCAAAACAATTGGAGAAAGAAATTCCAAATTCCGATTGGGCTCACGTGAGTTTAATAAAATTTCACTTGAACAATAATGATGGGGTAAATGCTTCTAAATCAATGTTTAAAGTATTGGAAAATGAAAAAATTGATTTAAAAATCAAACATCGTATTTTTAATGAATTTTTGATTTTCGCTATAAAAAATCCAACATTTTTCAACGATGTTGATACTGCAATTCCTTATTTTGATAACGATAGAGAAATTGCTGTTGCAAAAGAAGTAGCAAAATTCTTTTGGAAAAAAGGCGATTTAGAGAAAGCAATTTATTACTTCGAGAAAGCAATCAAAAAAAATCCTGAAGACATTGAAAGTATCGATTATTATTTAGAAGTGATTTATCAAAAACAAGATTTTCAACTATTGGTAAAAAAAGCTACTGATTTCACAGAAGTATATCCAACACAAGCAAGCTATTATTTTTACGCAGGTTTTGGACACAATCAGTTGAAGAACTTTAAAAAAGCAAAAGAATTATTAGAAAACGGCTTAGATTTTGTAGTAGAAAACAAAACCTTAGAAGCTAATTTTTATAAACAATTAATTATTAGTTGCGAAAATTTGAATGACACTGCCAAAAAGCAATTGTATTCAAATAAACTAAAACAAACAAAATAATGAAATACCTTTTATCAGCCATACTAATTTTCTTTTTAATAGGATGTAAATCCAAGCAATCTGTGGCAACTGCTGCAGCAAATGATACTATAGAAGTTTCAAAAATTATCAAAGGTCATTATGCAAACGAACACGATTTTAAAACTTTAAGTATTCGTGCCAATGCCAAATATGAAGATGAAAAGCAATCGCAATCAATAAACGCTGAAATTAGAATTAAAAAAGACGAAATTATTTGGATAAATATTAAAGTTTTAGGTTTTCCTGTAGCAAAAGCACTCATTACACCAACAAAAGTGAGCTATTACGAAAAAATAAACAGTACTTATTTTGAAGGCGATTTTAGTATGTTAAGCAATTGGCTCGGAACTGATTTAGATTTTAACAAAGTGCAAAATTTGTTTCTTGGAAAATCAATTGATGATTTAACAAAAGGCAAATGGGTTTCTGAAATCAATGAAAAACTATTCAAATTATCAAAACCATCTGATACGGCTATTACAAAAGAGTTCTACTTTGAAGCAGCAAATTATTTATTAAAAAAAGAAACGATTGCACAGGCAAGTCAAAATAGAGCATTAGAGATTAAATATCCGTCACACAAATTGGTTGAAAAAATGTTTTTACCTAATGAGATTAACATTAAAGCATCTCAGAAGGATAAAGTTTCAATTGATATTGAATATAAAAACACAACATTTAATGAAAATTTGAGTTATTCTTATTCGATACCTAACGATTATAAGGCAATTGAAATTGATTAATTTTTTATTTTAGTAAAACAAAAACTACCTTTGTAAAAATCCAAAGTGCATGAACCAATTTTTCAAAATACTTCTTTTCTTTTTTATTACTTCTATTGCTTTTGCTCAAACTTCTGAACAGCAAAAATTAGAACAAAAAAAAGCGCAAATTTTAAAAGAAATTGCAGACAACAAAGCACGTTTAGAATCGGAAAAGAAAAAGGAAAAATCGGTATTAAAACAAATTACCCAACAAAAAAACTTAATAAATCTTAGACAAAAGTTATTAAGTGCAACTGCAAAACAAACCCGTTTATTGAGTGATGACATTTATTTGACGCAACTCGAAATGAACAAATTGAATAGAGAATTAAAAGTTTTGCGTGAGGATTATGAAAAAATGATTGTGAAATCATATAAAAGTAGAAACGAACAAAGTAGAATTATGTTTGTTTTATCCTCTGAAAATTTCCTTCAAGCTTACAAACGCATTCAATATATGAAGCAGTATGCAGGTTTTAGAAAAATGCAAGGTGAAGAAATAAAAGAAAAGCAACAAAAACTACAACAAGCCGAAATCAATTTACAAAACAGTAAAAAGGAGAAAGAAAAGGTTTTGGTCCAAACTGAAAAAGAAAAACAAGAATTAGAGAAAGAAAAGCAAGAACAAGAGCGTTTAGTAAAACTAATTCAAAAGGATAAGAAAAAATATACTGCCGAAATTAACAAAAAGCAAAAAGAAGCAAAAGAAATTGATGCAAAAATCAAGAAAATTATTGCTGACGAAATTGCTGCTGCTAACAAACGAAATGCTGCAAAAACAGGTACAGCAGCTCCAAAAACAGGAACTGCTGCAGCGTCTAAATTTGTTTTATCTGCCGAAGGTAAAGTAGTTTCAGATAATTTCAAAGCAAACAAAGGGAAATTACCTTGGCCTGTAGTGGATGGCTATATTTCATTAAAACATGGCGATCAACCGCATCCAGTTCATAAGAATTTGACCATTCACAATAGTGGTGTCGAAATTTCAACAAAACCAGGTTCATCAGCAAGAGCTGTTTTTGGTGGCGAGGTTTTACAAGTCCAGGTCATTTCGGCAAACAATAAAGCGGTTTATATTCAGCATGGAGATTTTATTACCGTTTATTTGAATTTATCTTCTGTGAGTGTTACTAAAGGTCAAAAAGTGACAATCAAACAAAATATCGGAAAAATTCATACCGATTCTTCGGGTAGTGCGGTAATTAAGTTTTTGGTATTGCAAAATACCACAACACTAAATCCAGAATCTTGGTTAAATTTATAAAACAAGAATGAGGTCAAATGGCCTCATTTTTTTTGAATTATTATTTCTTGTATTTTTATCTAATAATTGAGTAAAATGAACTTGTCACAAATAAAAATTCTTCACATCGATAGCAATCACCCATTACTTTGGGAACAGTTGCAACAAGCCGGTTTTCATAATGAAGCTGATTTTTCTTCATCAAAACAAGAAATAGAAGCTAAAATCGAGAATTACCACGGAATTGTCATCAGAAGTCGTTTTAAAATTGATAAAACGTTTATAGATAAAGCTACTAATTTGCAATTTATTGCGCGAGTTGGTGCTGGTTTAGAAAGTATCGATTGCGATTATGCTGTGGCAAAAGGTGTTCATTTAATCGCGGCTCCAGAAGGCAATGCCAATGCGGTTGGTGAACATGCACTCGGAATGTTGTTATCTCTTTTTAATAATTTGAACAAAGCCAATAACGAGGTAAAATCAGGTCAGTGGAAACGAGAAGCCAATCGCGGACATGAATTAGAGGGAAAAACCATCGGAATTATCGGTTATGGAAATATGGGAAAATCGTTTGCAAAAAAATTGCGAGGATTTGATGTAACGGTTTTATGTTATGATATTTTACCCAATATGGGAGACGCAAATGCAACTCAAGTTTCTCTAAGTGAATTACAAGAAAAAGCCGATGTATTAAGTTTGCACACACCTTGGACAATAGAAACCGATAAAATGATAAATGCAGATTTTATTGATAAATTCAAAAAGCCATTTTGGTTTATTAACACCGCACGTGGAAATTCGGTAGTAACAGAGGATTTAGTTCAAGCACTTCAATCGGGAAAAATTTCTGGAGCAGGTTTAGATGTTTTAGAATATGAAAAACTTTCGTTTGAAACGTTGTTTGAAGGTGAAAAACCTGCAGCTTTTGAGTATTTATTACAAGCTGAAAACGTACTATTAACGCCACATATTGCGGGATGGACATTTGAAAGTCATCAAAAATTAGCACAAACTATAGTTGATAAAATAAAAAATAATTACACAAATTAAGTTGTAACAAAATCAAATAGGTTAGACTTATAAGCAATATTTTTATATATTCGTACAACTAACCAAAAAACAAAAACAAATGGAAGTAACCAACCAACAAGAAACATGGAATCAGCCAAACAACAACATTCCAGTATTCAAAGTTGACCCAATTATTGTATTATTATTGAGTTTTATAACTTGTGGATTGTATTTAATCTATTGGAATATAAAAGTAGCTGAAGTCGTAAATGCAGTATCTAATAAAGAAGTGATTTCTACACCTGTAGCCGTTTTTTCAGGATGTTGTTTACCAGTAAACTTATATTTTTATTACGTTTTAGGTAAAGACGGATTACCAAATGTTTATAAAAGAACAGGAGAATTAAATAAAGACCAATCTACTTTACTAATCATTTTAGGTTTATTTTTCCCTATGGCAGCAGCAATGATTGTTCAAGGAGATATTAATAGATTATACAATTAAAAACTTTGTTTTAAATAGAATTTTGGGTATTACAGGTGCAGTTTTAACACTTGCGATACCCTTTGTTTTATGGCTTCAAAACAGTAATAATTCGTTAGATAAAGAGCAATCGTTTTGCCCATTAAAAGCAACTACAGGTTTTCCATGTCCATCCTGTGGAATCACAAAATCAATTGTTTATTTTTATGATGGAAACGTATTGAAAAGTTTAAGTTTTCATCTGTTTGGACCATTAGTTGTTGGGTTTTGTATCTTTATGATTGTACTGTTTTTAGTTGAAATTAAAACAAATAAAACCTATTTTAGAGAATGGTTTTACAACCGAAAATTAGCGTATTACTTAGCTACATTTTTGATAGGATATCACATTGTAAGATTAATTCTTTTTGTACAAGAAAATTCATGGAATGATATTGTGCAACAAAGTATTTGGAAATAAAAACGGCTTACAAATTTGTAAGCCGTTTTTATTTTTTATCCTTTTTCTTTTCGTTCTAATTCTGCCTGAAATTCTTCCATAACTGGTTTCATGGTGCTTTCAGGAATATCAGATATTCTAATATACATCAATCCATCAACAGCATTATTGAAAAGTGGGTCAACATTAAATGCAACCACTCTAGCATTTTGTTTGATATATTTCTTGATTAAAACGGGTAAACGTAAAGTTCCAGGTTCTAATTCGTCAATAATCTTATCAAATTTATTTAAATCAGATTCAGTTTCGTTAAAAACAAAATCTTTATCCGCATCTTTTAGTTTTACTTTAAATTCTTTTTTCGGATGCACATATTGCGCAATATAAGGGTCGTAATAATGTGATTTCATAAATTCAATCATCAATGATTTTGAAAATTCTGAAAACTGATTACTAATACTCACACCACCAATCAAATATTTATGCTCTGGAAAATGTAAAGTTGTATGTACAATTCCTTTCCAAAGTAAAAATAAAGGCATTGGTTTTTGTTGGTATTCTTTGATGATAAATGCTCTACCCATTTCGATAGATTTACTCATCATGTCATATAATTCTGGTTCAAAACGGAATAATTCATGCAAATAAAACCCGTCGATTCCGTGTTTTGGATAGATGTGCGAACCTAATCCCATACGATAGGCACCTGCAATGCATTGCGCACCTTCATCCCACAAAAACATATGATGATAATATTTGTCGTAAGGATCTAAATCTAACGATTCGTTAGTTCCTTCGCCCACTTCTCTAAAAGTAATTTCTCTTAAACGACCAATTTCATGTAAAATATTCGGAATTTTATCAGCTGTTACAAAGTAAACTTCATAATTTTTACTTTGCAATAAACGATAATCACCTTTTTTCAAACAAGCCATTTCTTCCAAAATTTGATCTTGATTGGCTGGTTTTGCAATTTGCTTTGGAGGTTTAGGAAGGCTTAATTTTGGTAAATTAATCTTACTTTCATCTTCAAAAGCGTTAGAAAGCATATAGGTTTTTTTTCTTAAAAAATCGCCATACGCTTCAATGTCTTGGTATTCATTTTGTTCGGCAACTGAAATAGGTTTTCCAATACGAACTTTGATTACACGATCTTTTTGAGTGTGTAATTCACTTGGTAATTTGGCAGTTCTTAGTGTATCGTTAATTTTTGATAAGAAGTAAAATAATCTACTATTCTTAGCATGAAAGTATATAGGAATCACCGGAACTTGTGCTTTGCGAATTACTTTAATTGCACCTTCTTCCCAAGGCTTATCTACGACTAATTTTCCGTCTTTATAGGTAGAAACTTCACCTGCTGGAAACATTCCTAGAGGTTTTCCATCACTTAAATGACGCAATGTTTCCTTTATTCCAATCACGCTTGATTTTACATCTTTATGATTTTCAAAAGGGTTAACAGGCATAATATAGGGCTTCAAAGGCGCTATACGATGCAATAAAAAGTTTGCAATAATTTTGAAATTAGGTTCTCTTTCAAGCATTAATTTCAATAGTAAAATTCCGTCAACTCCACCAAGAGGATGATTAGAGATTGTTATGTAAGCGCCATCTTTTGGTAAACGCTTTAAGTCTTCTTCTGGAATCTCAAATTTTATTTGTAAATCGTCTAAAATAGCCTTTAAAAACTCAACATCTTTTAAATGTTTATGTCGATCATATAGCTTATTTAATGCAGAAATTTTTAGTACTTTCATTAATAGCCACCCAGAAAAAGTACCGAAAACTCCGTATTTATCCACGTTAATCGCTTTTGCAACTTCTTTAGCAGTAACTAAACCCATTTATAATTTGTTTTTTGAGCAAGAAACAAAGATAACAATTCTATTGAATTGAACGCTATTTGATATTATATTTAAAAATGCAATTTTGTTATTTTTTTTATTAATCTGATAACTAATTAATTATAAATTGAGCGTTTATTTGGGCGTTACTATTTAAAACCTTTTTCTTATATTTGGTCAAAAGCTAATTATATTCATGAAAATCATATCATACAACGTTAACGGAATTCGTGCTGCCATTACAAAAGGTTTCTTAGACTGGTTACAACAAGCAAATCCTGATGTTATCTGTCTTCAAGAAATTAAAGCAACGGAAGAGCAAATTCCAAAAATTGAAATCGAAGCAGCGGGTTATCCCTATCAATACTATTTTCCTGCCGAAAAAAAAGGGTATAGTGGTGTAGCAGTTTTATCAAAAATTGAACCTAAAAATGTGGTATTTGGGACAGGAATTCAACATATGGATTTTGAAGGAAGAAATTTACGCCTAGATTTTGAAAACCTATCTGTAATGAGTTTGTACCTCCCATCTGGCACAAATATTGATAGATTGGAACATAAATTTATGTTTATGGATGACTTTCAAAACTATATAAATGATTTGAAAAAAGAAATCCCAAATTTGGTTATTTGTGGTGATTATAATATTTGCCACCAAGCCATTGATATTCATGATCCAATCAGAAACGCAAAAATTTCTGGTTTTTTACCTGAAGAGCGCGCTTGGTTAGATGGTTTTATGAAAAGTGGATTTGTAGATACTTTCCGTCATTTAAACAAAGAACCACACAATTACAGTTGGTGGAGTTACAGAGCCAATGCTCGAAATAATAACAAAGGCTGGAGAATCGATTATTGTTTGGCAGCCGAACCTTTGAAAGATAAAATTCAAAGAGCACTAATTTTACCCGAAGCCAAACATTCGGACCATTGCCCAGTTTTAGTAGAAATTAAATAAGAATCAATTAATCAAAAACGACATACTAATGATTAGAAAATTTGCCCTTGCCTGCGTAGTTTTAAGTTTAACTACTTCATGTGTTTCTAAAAAAATCTATCAAGATTTAGAAAATAAATATGCTGATTTAAAGAAGGAGCACAACGCTTTATCAGATGAAAATACGACTTTAAAAACCGATAAAAATCAGTTAGAATTAGATAAAAGTAACTTACAAACGGAATTAGATAAAACCAAAGCTGAGCGCGACAAACTTGCATCAGATTATGCTTCTACTAAAAAAAGTTTAGATAACTTAAAATCTTCTTATGCTGCTCTTGAAAAAGATAGCAATGCTGCTCTAGAAGCAAATATCAATAAAAACAGACAATTACTAGCAGAGTTAGAAGCAAAACAAAAAGCGTTGACAGCAGAACAAGATCGATTGAATAAATTGAAAAAAGATTTAGAAGCATCATCCACTCGTTTGGCCGAATTAGAAAAAATGATGGCAGACAAAGAGGCTGCTCTAAAAAAATTGAAAGAAACTTTATCAAAATCGTTAAAGGCATTTGAAGGTAAAGGTTTAACCATTGAAAATAGAAATGGAAAAATTTATGTTTCGATGGAAAACAAGTTACTTTTCGAATCGGGAAGTTGGACAGTGGGTGCTGAAGGTAAAAAAGCCGTGGATTTAGTAGGTAAAGTTTTAGGAGATAATCCAGACATTTCTGTATTAATTGAAGGACATACAGATGATGATAAAATTACTGGAACTATTGGTGGTGGAGTTGAAAATAACTGGGATTTATCTACAAAACGTGCCACAGCTATTGTAAACATTTTATCACAAAACAAAGCTATTGACAAGCGCAACTTAACTGCTGCTGGACGTGGTGAATATGCACCTTTAATGAGTAATGAAACCGCTGAAGGAAAAGCAAAAAACAGAAGAATCGAAATCATCTTAACGCCTAAGTTAGATGAAATTTCTAAAATGTTGAATGAACTATAACATTTCATAAAAGATTGATAAAAAGGCTTGAGTTCAAAATTCAAGCCTTTTTCTTTGGTTTAAACTTTGTAACTTTGGATTTTAAATTTTGAAATTGAAAATGAACTATACAACACTACCAAATACCCAACTAAAAGTCAGTAAAATTTGCTTAGGAACAATGACTTTTGGGAATCAAAATACCGAAAGTGAATCGCACAGTCAATTGGATTATGCCATTGAAAAAGGAATTAATTTTATTGATACTGCCGAAATGTATCCTATTGGTGGAAACGCTCAAATTTTTGGAAGTACTGAACGTCACATTGGAACTTGGATTCAAAAAATTGGAACTTCAGAGCGTGAAAAACTGGTTTTAGCTACAAAAATTGCAGGGCCAAATCGCGGAATGGAATACATTCGTCAACCATTGGATTTTTCGAAAAATAGTATTCACGAAGCAGTAGAATTGAGTTTAAAAAACCTTCAAACGGATTACATCGATTTATATCAAATGCATTGGCCAGAACGCATTATGAACATGTTTCAAAAACGTGGTGTTCAGGAATTAGACCCAAAATGGCAAGATAATATTTTTGAAGTGTTAACAGTGTACGACGGATTAATCAGAGAAGGAAAAATCAAACACATTGGACTTTCAAATGAAAATCCATGGGGCGTGATGCGTTTTTTAATGGAAAGTGAAAAGCACGGTTTGCCAAGAATTGCTACGATTCAAAATCCGTTTTCGTTATTGAATCGATTGTATGAAGTAGGGCTATCAGAAGTTGGAATGCGAGAAAATGTTGGATTATTAGCCTATTCTCCGTTAGGTTTCGGATTTTTATCTGGAAAATATTTGAAGGGTTATCCCGAAAATTCGCGCATGAAATTGTTTCCTAATTTTGTTCGTTATACTAATGAAAATTGCTTCAAAGCAACCCTATTATACAAAGAATTAGCTGAAGCCAACGGTTTAACGTTAACGCAGATGGCAATTGCATTTGTACATCGTCAACAATTTGTAACTTCAACGATAATTGGCGCTACAACTATGGAACAATTGCAAGAAAACATTCAAGCTTTTGACACTGTTTTATCAGACGAAATTATTGCTGAAATTGAAAAAATTCAGGAATTAATTCCAAATCCAGCGCCTTAAATGGTTTTCAATTAGTTATTCAACAATTAATTTTGTTGTATAATTAGTCCCATTTGTGGTTTCAACAGAAACCAAGTAGATTCCTTTTGACAAGGATGCTGTGGTAATGGTGTTTTCAGGATTTGTACTTACTTGTTTGGTAAAAAGCAATTTTCCGGTTAAGTCGATTACATCAATTTTAGTTGCCAAATTAGCGGTCGAACTTTTTATAGTAAACGATTCTTTGGTTGGATTTGGGAATAATGAAAACCCATTAGTTTCGAAATTAGAACTACTTAAAGATGAATCGATTATTTTATAAATTGTTCCCGAAGAAATTCCTGCGATATATAATTCGCCATTCACATCTTCACCAAAAGTTACAAAGTTATTTCCCGAAAATGAAGTAGTAGTTGTTATGACTCCAGCACTGTTAACCATTCTAATTTTGTCATCACAATAATCTGTAAAGAAATATTTGTTTTGAAAATTTGGATAGGTTGAACCCGTATAAAAATATCCGCCAGTTACTGAACAAGCTCCGCCAGAACGTGCATATTGAGCAAATGGAAATGTCATAGTGCTTGAAGGCGCACAACCCGAGGTATTGTAAGTTGAATTTCCTTCGTAACATCTCCAACCAAAATTAATTCCAGTGTTTGGTAATGGGTTTACAATTTTATTAATTTCTTCAATAGCACCTTGACCCACATCAGCAATCCATAAATCACCATTTAATCTGTTGAATGAAAATTTCCAGGGGTTTCTTAATCCTGTTGCCCAAATTTCTCCTAAACCAGATTGTCCAAAATAAGGATTTGTTGCTGGAATTGTATAAAAAGGTGCAATTGTAGAATTGACATCAATACGCAACATTTTACCAAGAAATACTCTTGTAGGAAATGATGCATTTATAGTTAAGTTTTGAGCATATCCTTCAGGATCGCCACCGCTACCACCATCACCCATAGCAATGTATAAATAGCCATCGGAGCCAAATTTTATGCTACCACCATTGTGATTAGAATAAGGTTGAGATATTGTCATTAAAATTGTTCCTGTGGTGTTGGCAATATCTGGGTTTCCTGAATTTACAGAATATCTTGCAATAACTGTATTTCCAGAAGTGTTGGTATAGTTGACAAAGAAATACCCATTTGTTGTATAGTTGGGATGAAAAGCTAAGCCTAATAATCCACGTTCTCCATCTGAAGAAATTAGGGTAGAGAGGTTTAAAAATGGAGTTGTATTTACCGTTCCGTTTGTATTTAATATTCTAATTAATCCGCCTTTTTGAACAACAAATAAGCGTGAATCTCCAGCGTTTGTAATTTCAACAGGGCTATCAAAACCAGTTGCAAAAGACTGTAAACTGATGGTTTGAGACTGTCCAAAAAATGACATCATCATTAAACTGAAAAGTAGTATTGTTTTCATAATGGGTAGTTTTGAGTTCTTAAATTTAAGAAATATTTTTTAAACTATTTCATTTTCAGTAATTTACATTTGTAAAATAAAAAAGCGCAAAGAGTTTTCACGCTCTTTACGCTTTTATTCACTAGGGTTAGTGATTATAAATTATCTATAAATTTATCCTTTGGATATTTGACTTTATAACTGATTCTATATTTTTTGGTTTCTCCAGCGTTGAGTTTTACATCCCAAGTCAGAATTCCAGTTTCGGTGTTTACTTTTGCTTTTCCGTTGTCTAATAATTCTATGGTAATTTCTTTATCTGTGCTAATTGGGTATTGATCTTTCAACAATAATTCAATCGCTTCTTTTTTGTTGTTTTTTACGGTAATGTCATAAGTAAACGTTTGTTCTTTATAACCGGATAAGAATTTAGTTCCCGATTTATCAGCGATTTTTTCCCGTTTGATGGCGATTTTTTTATCTCTTCCCATGCTCAAATTCAATGTATCTGAAGTTTGATTTGGATGGATCATGGTTTTACCCACATACATTCCTTCGAAGATTATATTCGCTTCTCCAGGCAATAAATTGAATTTAGAATATTCGCTAATTTCAGCTAATAAGAAAGCTTCTTTTTCCACTTTTGGAACTGCATAATATTTATACGTTGCTGGTAATTTCAAATCTTTCAAAGCCACACTATGTGCTTTTCCATTGGATAAAATGTCATATGGAATATCAATATCAAAAGAAACATTTAATTGGTTTTCATTGATTGTAGTATAATTTGAAATAGAGGATTCATCATTATACGTTTTATCTTTTTTATATGCTGCATCAGAAGCATAACCTTGAATAGAATTCATAACTACATTACTATTATTAATAGCTCTCGGAAAGCCATATCTCAAAAACCAAGCTTGTAAAATAGGAGCTGTGTTGTTTTGATTTGGATTACCGCTTGAAAGTGTTAGTTTCACTTTTTTCCAATCAATTCCTGTGTTTTGCACCACTTTTGCTTTGTACATTAAGTTGATAGGAGAATTGATATTGTCGGCACGTAAATCGTAAAATGGCGACCAAGATGCGTTTGCTGTGATGTAATTAATGTCAAGATTCACTGAACTTGCAACATCAGTCATGACTTGCAATACTAATTTTCCTTGTGAAGTTTTCTCTTCTTTTTTAGTATTCAATTCTAATTTTATGTTGAGTTTGGCTAGCTTTTCATTCAGTTTGGTTTCTTTTTCATATAGTGCATTTATCAAATTACTCAATTCATTTCTTTTGGCACTATAATAATCAACTAGTTTCATTAATTCGGCAACATTTAAACCTGAGTTTTGTCCGGCAACAGTTTGGTTTTTGTCTAATAAATCAATCGTTTTAGAAAAAGAAACTTTTTCGTTCCCCACTTTTGCGATTTCTTTTTGAAGCAACACAATGCTATCACGTACTTTTTTAATCACAGGATTGCTTTCGTCAATTTCATATTCCGAAATAAAATTTCGTGTAAACTGAACCGATAAAACCGTAACATTTGCAGGAGCACCAATTTGAATGGTGTTTTCATTGATATAATCAGCAACGTTTTTAATGACAATTTCACTAGTTCCAGAAGGGATTGTAGCTGAAGCAGTGTGGTTTAATTCGGCAGAATTACTATAAATAGTAGCGCTTTTAATTTTGGCTGAAGTAAAAATTGGTTTTTGAGCAAATGTGATTGCTGACACCAGAACAATTACTAGTGAAAATATTTTTTTCATTTGATATAGTTTTAGTTTATTCTTTTTAAATAATAATTGGTTTTTCTGAACCAACTCGATTGATTTCCGTTAGGATAACTGTGAATGTATTGTAAAGTAATATGATTGTTTTTTAGAAATATAATTGTAAATTTTCCATTTAAAGGAGCCCCTCTATGCATGTAGGACAATTCAGGCGGTAGTTGGTTAAATACAATTTCCTTTTGCCCGATTGATTGAAAAAAGTCTTTTAAATCTTTACCAGTAACGATATTGTTTTGTTTACCAATGTACAAGTTATTTATGGTATGAGGATTATTTGGCATTGATTCTTGCCATCCTGTTTCGTGCAAATATAAAAGTTCCCATTTTGAGTCAGATGACAAAGAATCAATATTTGCAGGAATCGAAATTTCTTCAATATTTTTTATGTGCTTGGAAATAGAATCATTTTTAGTAGCCAGGTTTAGTTTTCTTTCAAATAAGAAGTGCTCTTTAGTTTCTTCTTGTGAAAATGATGCTATTGAGGTTGATAAAAGGAACGTCAAAATTATTTTTTTCATCTCTATAAACTTTAGTGTTTATTGTATAGAGTGAAATAAAAATAAAAAGGTTGGGAAGCGAGTGAAATTAAATTCCTAAAATAATTTTCGCAATTGTAAAATAAGTTAAAATCCCTAAGATATCGTTGCTGGTAGTAATAAACGGGCCTGTTGCTAATGCAGGGTCAACGCCGTACTTATTTAAAATAATTGGGATAAAAGTTCCAATTAACGATGCCATAATAATTACCGAAAGTAATGCAATTGAGACAGTATAACCTACATGGATTTCGTAACCTAACAAGAAATAACTACCTGCCAATAAGATTACTGAAAGAATCACTCCGTTTAATAAACTTAACGAAAGTTCTTTTAGTAAACGTTCTATAACGGGGCCAATAATGGTGTTATTAGCTAAACCTTGTACAATAATTGCTGAAGATTGAACGCCTACATTTCCCGCCATCGCTGCGATAAGCGGTGTAAAGAAAAATAATTCGGGATGTAATTCCATCACAGGCTCAAAGATTCCTAAAACGTGTACCGAAATAAATCCTCCAAACAATGCTAAAACTAACCAAGGCAAACGTGCTTTTGTTAGTTCTAAAATACTGTCATCCGCTTCAACGTCTTGCGAAATACCCGCTGCCAACTGGTAATCTTTGTCGGCTTCTTCTTTGATGACATCGATAATATCATCAATGGTAATTCGACCTACTAAACGACCCAATTCATCTACAACCGGAATGGCTTCCAAGTCATATTTCTGCATAATACGTGCTACTTCTACATCTTTAGTGTCCACTTTTACATAGTCCACTTTTTTGATATAAACTTCACTAATGTGGGTTTTTGTTGAGGTGGTTAACAAATCTTTTAACGATAAACGACCTTTTAAACGATCTTCATCATCAACAACATATATTGAATGTACTTTTGAAACATTTTCAGCTTGCGCACGCATTTCTTTCACGCAGGTTAGTACGTTCCAGTTTTCGTTTACTTTTACAAGCTCTTTACCCATTAATCCACCGGCAGAATCTTCATCATAGCGTAATAAATCTACAATGTCTTTGGCGTGTTCAACGTCTTCTAATTCCGAGATTACCTGCTCTTTTTTGTGTTGTGGTAATTCGGCAATAATGTCGGCAGCGTCATCTGTACTTAATTCGTCAAGCTCTTCTGCAATTTCTTTTGGAGAAAGGTTTTTTAAGATTTTTTCACGAACTTCTTCGTCTAATTCTAACAGAATCTCGGCTGTTTTTTCAGAATCTAAGGTTTTAAAAATATAACCAGCACCATAATCATCGAGTTCTTCCATGATTTCGGCAATATCAGCAAAGTGAATATCTTCAAGAAGCAAAAGTAATTCTTGCGCCTTGTTTTCACTTATAAGTTGTTCTATTTCAGATAGAAACTCTCTGCTGATTTTAAACTCCATCGGCTGTTATTTTTTGGGTAATTTCTATAAATTGTTCCACCGTTAATTGTTCCGGACGGAGGTCAAAGATAGTGTCTTCTTTTAAATTATCAGAAAAATTGAACGATTTTAAGCTATTTCGTAACGTTTTTCTCCTTTGTTGGAAGCCAGTTTTTACTACTCTGAAGAATAATTTTTCATCACATGGTAACGAATAATCTGCTTTTCGTCGCAATCGCAATACACCCGAATCTACTTTTGGTGGTGGATTGAAAACTTCTGGAGGAACAGTAAATAAGTATTCCGCTTCATAAAATGCTTGGGTTAAAACTGATAAAATGCCGTAGACTTTACTTCCTTTTTTTTCACAAATGCGTTGGGCAACTTCTTTCTGAAACATACCAGCAAATTCTGGAATTTGGTCGCGCATTTCCAGCGTTTTGAACACAATTTGGGTTGAAATATTATAAGGAAAATTTCCAATGATTGCAAAAGGCTCTTTGTTGAACACCTCGTTTAAATCGTATCTTAAGAAATCTTTAGAAATAATATGATTTTCTAGTTTTGGAAAATGAACACCCAAATATTCTACCGATTCTTTGTCGATTTCAATGACATAAGTCTCAGTAGGTTTGTCCAATAAATATTTGGTTAAAACACCCATTCCTGGACCAATTTCCAAAATTTTTGAATAGCCTTCGAGCGAAAGTGTATCAGCAATATCTTTTGCAATGCTTTCATCTTTTAGGAAATGTTGTCCTAAGTGTTTTTTTGCGCTTACTTTTTCCATTTTAATTTGTTTCTCCGTAGAATTCGCCCATTACTTCTAATTCGGTTCTGAAAGCTAACATTTTATCTGCAAAAAGATGAAGCCCTTCTTGACGTAATCTCGGTGCGTGATTTTGGTAATAATCTTCTAACTTTGCTCTCGAATCGGTGAAATATTGAACAGCATAGGTTGTGCCTCCCATTTCTTCTTCCACCACTACTCGAACCATTTTAGCATTGGTAAATAAACCAGTTGCTAAAACATCGTTAATATGTTTGTTTTGCATCCATTTTAACCAATCCTGGTGAATGCTTTCGTCTACGTTTACAGTTACGTTATATATAATCATTATTCTTGTTTAATCGTTTAACTAAAATATCTTCTCTCTTGATTCTTTCTCCTTTTCTCTAAATCGTAGTATCACCTCGCAACGTTCGATATTGCTTTCTACTTTCTGTATAATATAAGCTATCTGGATGTTCTAAAACTATTTTTTCGAATAAAGCCTTTGCTTTTTCATTGTCCAAAAGATATTTTCTATAAATTTCGGCCGAAAAGAATAAGGCTTCATCAATATAAATTCCTTCTTTATGATTATCTAAAATATTTTGATAATAGCTTAATGCTTTTAAATAATCTTTCTTTTGATAATAGATATCAGCTATTTTTAATAAGGTTTCGTCTTCAATACTTTCACCTTTGTGTTTTTCTAAAATGGTTAAAAATGATTGAAGCGCTTCTTCGTTTTTCTTTTGGTACAATTGTAAATCTGCTTTTGCGTAAGCTTGTAATGCCACGCGTAAACTGTCTTCAACAGAGTTGTCTTGAATAAGTAAAAACAGTTCAACTGCATCATTTGCAATTAGTAAACTTGATGATTGTTTGAGGTTTTTTACTTGCTGTAAAGTCCAATCAAAATCTTTTTTATAGAAGTTGGCATTGGCTAATTTCATGCTGGCTTCGTGTGCTAAAACATCATTTTTAAGGTTGTCTTCCACTTGTGCATAGTATAAAATGGCTTGATTGAATTTTTCGTCATAGACCATAATATCAGCCAATTCCATTTTTACTTTTGATTGATCTCGCAGGTTTAATGGTAATTTTAACGCGTTTTGCAGCAATTGTTTTCCTAGTTCGGGCTGATTCAAATAAAAAGCTTCAAAATGAGCGGTCAACAATTGTAAGTCTAATGAATACGGACTAATTCCATATTTTTTTAGTAAATCTTGCAGTTTTAAATCGATTGCAGCATATTCTTTTTGCAAAGCCGATTCAATTTCCATAGAGATTAAAAAATGGTGCGCTTGCATTTGTAACTCCAAATCTTGTGTGTTTTCTAAAACGAATGTTAGAATTGTAGTTGCATCTTCGTTTTGTTTTTCTTCGATAGCCAATCGAGCAAGCGTTACAATGTTGTAAAAACTTTCGGGATTTCGTTTGTAAACTGCTTTTTCTTGAACAAAAGCTTTGCCGTATTCTTTTTGCTGCACAAACAACCAACTTAACGATTGATTCCAATACACATCTTGCGATTTTTGTGTTTTTAAAAGCAAACTTTTCTTGATGGCATCAGCAAAAGTGCCTTCAGTGTCGTCTAGCAAATATCGACTTAATTGATTTTGAACTAATGCAGTATTTTCTTGATTTTTGTAACCATAATCGAGTAATTTTTCTAGCATTAAATCTAAATTTCCTAATTGTCCTTGCAGTAAAGCTGTTTGGTAATCAAAATTAAGATTTGGGTTGGCTTGTTGTGCGGTTTCATATGTTTTTATTGCCCAATCTAACAAGACTTTCTTTTCAAAGAAATTCGCCACTTGATAGGCATGATTGGCTTGTTTTTCAACTTCTAAAAGCGCTAAATTATATTGTTTTTTAGCTTCGATTTCATTTTTTTGTAGTTGATAATTGTAGCCAAGTTCTACTAAAAGTATAGGTTGATTGTATTTTTCTTTTCTTTTTAAAATAACCTCTTCGGCTTTGTCATATTGTTTCAATTGCTGACGGCATTCGATTACTTTTTGAAAAAAGAAATAATTGGAAGGTTGTTTTTGTAAATTTTCTTCAAAAATAGTTAATGCTTTTTCAAATTCGCCATCGTCAAAATATTGTAGCGCCAATTGTTCATTTTGTGCCGAAACCCAAAACGAAGTCAAAAAGAAAATAAAAAAAGCAATTTTTTGTAACATAAATAAAATAAATAATGTACTAAAGTAACACTTTTTAGTGTCAAATTAGTACATTATTTTATAAAGATTAACGTTTAATTGATAATATCAAATCCTGTGTATTTTCTTAAAACTTCAGGAACTACTATACCTTCAGGTGTTTGATAGTTTTCTAAAATTCCAGCTAATACTCTAGGTAAAGCTAATGAGCTTCCATTCAACGTGTGTGCCAATTGGTTTTTACCTTCTTTATCTTTGAAACGTAATTTTAAACGATTTGCTTGGAACGTTTCAAAGTTAGATACCGAACTAATTTCTAACCAGCGTTCTTGTGCAGTTGAATACACTTCAAAGTCATAGGTTAAAGCCGAAGCAAAACTCATATCGCCACCACATAATCTTAGAATTCTATAGGGTAATTTTAATTCTTGTAAAATTTCTTTCACGTGTTCTACCATTCCGTCTAATGCTTTGTATGAATTATCTGGATGTTCAATACGAACGATTTCTACTTTGTCAAATTGGTGTAAACGATTTAGTCCACGAACGTGTGCGCCATATGAACCTGCTTCACGTCGGAAACAAGGTGTGTATCCTGTACAAAGAACTGGTAAGTCATTTTCGTTTAATAAAACATCTCTAAAAATATTGGTTACTGGAACTTCAGCTGTTGGAATTAAATACAAATCATCAACGCCAACGTGATACATTTGTCCTTCTTTGTCTGGTAATTGTCCTGTTCCAAAGCCAGAAGCTTCATTTACCATGTGAGGAACTTGGTATTCTAAATAACCCGCATCGGTATTTTTATCTAAGAAATAAGTGATTAACGCACGTTGCAATTTGGCACATTTTCCTTTGTAAACAGGGAAACCAGCGCCTGTAATTTTTACGCCCAATTCAAAATCAATTAAATCGTATTTTTTTGCTAATTCCCAGTGAGGTAAAGCACCTTCGTGTAATTTAGGGATTTCACCTTCTTGAAAAACGTTTAGGTTTTCCTCAGGAGTTTTTCCTTCCGGAACGATGTCTGCTGGTAAATTGGGTAATTTGTATAATTCTTCTTGTAATTTTGAGGCAAAACTATTCAATACTTCAGTAAGCTCTTTGTCTTTATCACGAAGTTGAACTGATTTTTCTTTTAAGATTTCAGCTTTTGCTTTTTCACCATTTTTCATTAAATCACCAATATCTTTGGATAGCTTATTCGATTCAGATTTAATAGTGTCTAGTTCTGCTTGAGTTGCTCTTCTTTTTTCGTCTAATGCAATTACATCTTCAATCGCATTTTTAGCATCTAAGTTTTTCTTAGCCAATCGTTTTACTACTTCATCTTTGTTTTCTCTAATGTACGCTATCTGTAACATAATATATAGGATTTTAAGGTTGCAAATTTAAGAAATTGGATTTAGAAAATCTATAAAAAAACGAAATGCTATTAGGTTTACGTATATATATGAAATTCAGTGATAAATTGCTTAAAAATTAAACATTTTGTACTATATTCGCTAAATTTTTATTTAAAAACAAATTTATTGTTACCAAGAAATAATTTTTCTTTTAACAAAAGTATGCCCAGAATTTAAAACCTACATGAAAATGAAAAAAATTACTTTTTGTCTAATTCTTATTTCAGGAATTTTTGGTTTTGCCCAAACCGAAGAGATTGATTTTGAACAAATGGTTGAAGCTGAAATGAAATCGGCTTCCTCTTTACAAGCCTTTGCTGTAAATCCAAATACTTTGAATTATGACTTAACTTATCATGAATTGCGTTTTACAGTTAATCCGGCAGTTGATTTTATTTCGGGTCAAGTAACTTCTACTTTTACGGCATTATCTCCAATGAATTCTGTTGTTTTTGATTTAACAAACGAATTGACGGTGAGTACTGTAACATTAGGAGGAAGCCCATTAACTTTTGTACAAAATACATCAAATGAATTGGTAATAACGTTACCATCATTATTAAACGTTGGTAATTCAGCCACAGTTGTAATTAACTATTCAGGTGTTCCATCAGATGCTGAAGCTGCATTTACACAAACAACTCATAGTGGGACTCCAGTAATTTTTACACTTTCAGAGCCTTTTGGAGCTAGAGATTGGTGGCCATGCAAACAAGATTTAAATGATAAAATTGATAGTGTTGATATTTATATAACATGTCCTGATGCTTATATTGGTGTATCAAATGGTTTGTTACAAAGTTCAACAACTTCTAGTGGAAATGTAACAAGACATTTTCATCACAATTATCCTATTCCGGCTTATTTAATTTCATTAAATGTGACTAATTATGCTACCTATAATATTCAGGCTGGTTTAGGTACTGTTGCGAGTCCATTTTTTCCAATAAACAATTATTTATATCCAGAAAGCAATACTGTAACGGTTCAAAATGCAATTAATCAAACAGTGCCAATAATGAATGTGTTTGAAGAAAAATTTGGACCATATCCATACAGAAGCGAGCAATATGGCCATGTTCAATTTAGTTGGGGTGGAGGAATGGAGCACACTACCATGTCGTCAATGGGAGGGTGGAGCAGAAGTTTAATCGCACATGAATTAGGCCACCAATGGTTTGGAAATAAAGTTACCTGCGGAACTTGGAAAGATATCTGGTTGAATGAAGGCTTAACAGAATATACAGCTGGAATTGTAGTTGAAGAGTTAGATGGAGATGCAGCATTTGTTTCATGGAAAACGGGAAAAATTAATAATATTACATCACAAACAGGTGGTGCAGTTTATTTAACCGATACCGAAGCTGAGGATGTAAATAGAATTTTTAGTTCAAGATTATCTTATAACAAAGGGTCTATGGTGACACATATGTTGCGCTGGGTTATGGGTGATGCGAATTTTTTTCAAGCACTTCAAAATTATTTGAACGCTCCTAATTTAGCGTTTGGGTATGCTGTTACTACAGATCTAAAATCGCAATTAGAAGCTGTGCACGGAAGTAGTTTAACAGAATTTTTTAACGACTGGGTTTACCTGCAAGGCTATCCAACTTATACGGTTAATGCACAAAATTGGGGAGCAGGTCAAGCAAAAATTACTGTGAACCAATCACAGTCAAATGCAAGTGTTTCTTTTTTTGAAATGCCTTTAGAAATCAGATTATCTGGTGCTGGTGGATTAACGCATGACGTGGTGGTAAATCATACTTCAAACGGACAAGAATTTATAGTTCCGGTTCCTTTTGTAGTTACTGGAGTGACTTTTGATCCGAACAAACATATTATTTCAAAAAATAATGTGGCTACTTTGGCAAACGAGTCTTTCAATTTAGAGCAAACCATTACGATTTACCCAAATCCAGCAAATGATGTTTTGCATATTATGATGCCAACAACGATTCAATTAGAAAAAGTTGAAATTTATAATACGTTAGGGCAATTAGTAGATACAAAAGAAGCTAATGATTTTTCTGTAGCCGAATTATCTGCAGGATTGCATCTGATTAAAATCACTACTTCGGAAGGTGTAATTCATAAAAATTTTATAAAAAAATAGTTCAACTATAAAAATATGATGTAAAGTAAGGTGAAAACCTTACTTTTGTCGTTTAAATAAATGCATTAAAATGATTCAAGTAGCTCAAATATTATTCATATTATCCGTTTTAGTAATTCTTCACGAATTTGGTCACTACATTACAGCCAAGATGTTTAAGGTACGTGTAGAGAAATTTTATTTGTTTATGGATGCTGGGTTTTCTTTAGTAAAAAAGAAAATCGGTGAAACTGAATGGGGAATTGGTTGGTTGCCATTAGGAGGTTATGTAAAACTTTCTGGAATGATTGATGAAAGTATGGATACTGAACAAATGAACGCAGAAGCTCAACCTTGGGAATTCCGTTCAAAACCAGCCTGGCAGCGTTTAATTATTATGTTAGGTGGAATCATTGTGAATGTAATTTTGGCTTGGTTGATTTTTACAATTATGTATTCAACTGTTGGGCAAAAATTCATTTCAACAGCAAAAATTCAAGAAAACGGATTGGCTTTTGGCGAAGTAGGTCAGAAAGCAGGTTTTAGAAATGGAGATAAAATTCTTTCAGTAGACGGAAAACACCAACCTAGTTTTAACCGAATGACATTAGATGTTTTATTAGGCGATAAAGTTGAGGTAGAACGTAATGGCGATAAAGTTGATGTGATTTTAACCGACGAAATGAAGGGTGAAATTATAAGTAAAGAAGGGAAAGGATTTATAGCTGCAAGAAGAACCATTTCTGATGCTTTTATTGATTCTGTTGGGGTTAATTCTGTTTTTAAAAGATTTGATGAGTTTGTTGGAATTGGTAACAAAAAGTTTCAGTATTTCGATCAGTTTACCGATGAGTTGAAAAACAATAAAAATAAATCTGTTGATGTAATAGTAAAAAGAGAAAACAAAGAATTAATAGTTTCTGTAAAGGTTGATAGTGAAGGGAAAATAGGGTTAAATAGTTCTTTTTTTATTGCTCCAAACTATCAATTTAAAAATGCTGCTGTAAATCAAATTGAAGAAAACTCTGCAGCTGAAAAAGCTGGAATTGAATTTGGGGACATTATAAAAAGTGTAAATAATTTACCAATAAATAATGTAAAAGACTTTAAACAATTTGTAAGCACTAGAAAAGGCGAAAAAGTTAGCATTGAAATAATTAGAGAAGATGCTACAAAGACTATTACTGCTATGGTTTCCAAAAAAGGCACCTTAGGAATAGGTTTTAATGATAAAACGGCTGAGGTAATGTATACTAAGGTTAATGATTTGACAATAAGTCAAGCAGTTCCTGCAGCAGTAAAAGAATCTTGGGCATTATTAGTTTACAACGTGAAACAATTCAAACTAATTTTACGTCCAAAAACAGAAGCTTATAAGCATGTTCAAAGTCCTATTGGAATTGCACGTCGTTTACCAGATACTTGGGATTGGGAATTTATTTGGAATTTTACAGCATTATTCTCAATCGGATTGGCTTTTATGAACTTGTTGCCAATCCCTGGATTAGATGGTGGACATGCATTATTTACAATCGTTGAAATGATTACAGGTAAAAAATTATCAGACAAAGCAGCTGGTTATGTTCAAACCTTTGGAATGATTATCTTGTTGACACTAATGGCATTAACTTTCGGAAAAGATATTTACCAATTGGTAGTAGATAAAGTTTTATAATTTTTTCAACAAAATAATTTGCGATAACAAAAAATCAGTTTATATTTGCACTCGCTTAAAAGATATACAACTTCCTCCTTAGCTCAGTTGGTTAGAGCATCTGACTGTTAATCAGAGGGTCCTTGGTTCGAGCCCAAGAGGGGGAGCAAACTTTTAAGCAACAATATAAACCTTTGAGGTGATTCCTCCTTAGCTCAGTTGGTTAGAGCATCTGACTGTTAATCAGAGGGTCCTTGGTTCGAGCCCAAGAGGGGGAGCAAAAAGAGCAATACGAAAGTGTTGCTCTTTTTTTGTGTTATCAAAATGAAAATGAATCATTTCTTCAACATCATTAAAATATTACGGCTTAACTTTTAGCAAATAATAGCCTATAATGATTTAATAGTTTCTTATTTTTTAATTCATTAAGTTATAACGTTTAGAGTTCAATTTTGTGCAACATTAAACTACACAAAAATGAATAAAAATTACACTACAAAAAAGAACAGCAGATTCTTATCGCTACTTTTGGTTTTGTTTGTTTCTACCACCTACGGACAAACATTAGTACATTATTGGAACTTTAACAATAGCACATCAATTGCTACAATCACCTCGCCAAGTCAATCACTTGGTGGTGCAGCTATCAATGCAATTCCGGGCGGAATTAGTTTAATTGATTTTGCAAATGGAACCGGACAAAATTTTAATGTGTTAAATTTAAATGCAAGAAATAGCGATGCTTCAGGAACACATTTACGATTTAACGATCCTATTGGTGGTGCCTTAGAATTTTCATTACCAACTACAGGTTATGAAAATTGTATTGTAAAATTTGCTACTCGTCGTTCGAATTCAGGAGCAGGAACGCAAAATTGGTCTTATTCAATTGATGGAACAAATTACCTTCCATTTACAAATGTGATTCCTAACAATGGAGATCCTGCTCTAGCAACTTTAGATTTTTCAGGAATTGATGCAACAGACAATAATCCCAATTTTAAACTGAAAGTAGAATTTCAACAAGGAGCTGGCGGAACAGTTGGTAACAATCGTTTTGATAATTTTACTTTGGAAGGAACTGCTTTTGGTGGACCAGATAGTATTGCACCAATAGTTACTTTTTTGCCTGCTAACAATGCAACTAATGTTGCTACGAATATTGTTCCTACTATTTCTTTTAACGAAGCAATTCGTTTGGTTGATAATACTTCGATTGATAATAATAATGTGGATGCGTTAGTTGAATTACGTTTAAATAATGCTTCTGGGGCAATCGTTCCTTTTGATGCTACTATTTCCGGAAATATAATTTCGATTATACCACTTTCAACTTTAGCAGTAAATCAAACTTTTTATATCGCTTTATTAGAAAACACAGTTGAAGATTTAAACGATAATACAATTACAACAACTCAATCGGGAGTTTTTACAACTGCAAATCCAAGTATTTCTTTTGCCACAAATTTTATTACAGTAAATGAAAATCATGGATCGTTATCGTTGGTTTTAAACATTGCTAATCCAGCAACTAGTTCGGTAGATTTAGTTGTAAAGTCAGCTCCTTTTAGTACAGCAGATAATTCAGATTTTACGTTGACTACACAAACAATTTCAATTACGACTTCTTCACCAGCAACTCAAACTATAAATATTCCAATTATTGATGACAGTTTAGATGAACAACATTCAGAATATTTTGTTTTGAGTTTAGAAAATGCTTCAGGAATTTTAATTTCGGGAACTCCAACTACTACAATTTATATTGTGGATAATGACAGTCAGGCTCCAATTCCAAGTAACCAAATCGAATTAAATTATGTGGGAAGTTTTGATCCTTCCGGAGCTAGTACAAGTACTTGCGAAATTGTAGTACATGATGCTGCTTCACAACGTTTGTTTACCACAAGTGCGGTAGCAGGATATTTAGATATTATCGATTTTTCTAACCCAACGAATCCTTCAGTAATTAATTCGGTAAACATAAATCCTTATGGAGGTGTTACAAGTGTTGCTGTAAAAAACGGAATTGTGGCTGTTGCTTCACCAAATGCTGATGAAACACTAAATGGTTCAGTTTTGTTTTTTGATACAAATGGAGTTTTTTTAAACCAAGTAACTGTGGGTGCACTTCCAGATATGATTACCTTTTCTCCAGACGGAACAAAAGTAATGACTGCAAATGAAGGACAACCTAATGTCGACTATTCAATTGACCCAGAAGGTTCGGTAAGTATTATTGATATTTCAGGAGGAATCGCAAGCTTATCGCAATCAAATGTAACAACGTTGTTATTCACGGCTTATAATGCGCAAGAAGCGACTTTAATTGCTTCAGGAGTTAGAAAACTGAAGTTAACCAGTACATTGTCTCAAGATTTTGAACCAGAATACATTACAATAAGTTCTGATTCTCAAAAAGCATGGGTAACCTTGCAAGAAAATAATGCAATTGCTGAAATTAACCTAACAAATAATACCATTTCAGATATTTGGGCATTGGGAATAAAAGATATTAGTTTGCCAGGTAACGGATTTGATGTTTCTGATAATAATGGTCAGGTTTTAATTGCAAATTGGCCTATTCAAGCGTATTTTATTCCAGATGGTGTTGCAAGTTACACGGTTGGTGGAACCACTTATTTAGTAACCGCAAATGAAGGTGACGAAAAAGAATATGGTGCTTTTACCGAAAGAGTTGCTGTTGGTTCTGGGTCGTATCTTTTAGATGCAGCAAATTTTCCAAATGCTTCTGTTTTAAAACAAAATCACAATTTAGGAAGATTTAGAGCAACAAATCTTAACGGAAATACAGATGCGGATGCAGAGTTTGAAACTATTCATTGTGTTGGAACACGTTCGTTCTCAATTTTTAATACGACTACCAAACAGATAGTTTTTGATAGTGGAGATGATTTTGAACGTTACACAGCAGCAAATTTACCAACACTTTTTAACGCAGATCACGAAGAAAACACACCAAAAGGAAGAAGCCGTGCAAAAGGTCCAGAGCCAGAAGGAGTAACTATTGCTCAAATTGCAACTGAAACTTTTGCTTTTGTTTCTCTAGAACGAGTAGGCGGTGTAATGGTTTACAATATTACGGATCCTAATAATCCAATTTTTGTAGATTATAAAAATTCAAGAAGTACTTCAGCATATTCAGGTGATCACGGTCCAGAAGGAATTACTTACATAGCTCCAGTAAATAGCCCAACAGGATTAGGTTATGTTTTAGTAGCTAATGAAATCAGCGGAACAATCACAATTTACGAAGTAGATGCAAACACATTAACGTCTCCTGATTTTAATTCAGATTCAAAAACATTTGTAATTTTCCCTAATCCTGCATCAAATTCAGAATTAGTTTATTTCAATAGAGTAGCAGATATTGAATTGTATGATGTAACTGGAAAATTAATCCTTTCAGAAAAAGAGGCACTAACTATCAATACGTCAAAATTACAATCGGGGATTTACTTTGTTAAAACAGCAGAAGGAATTACAAAAAAATTAGTTGTTAAGTAGTTTTATAATTTTTTTGAACAAAAAGCCAGTTTTAAAACTGGCTTTTTTATTTTATTTTAATCTCTTCTCAACCAACCCGTAACGCTCAATCGAGGTTTATTAGTTTCCAAAACTTCATGAACTAATTCATTGCTCTTAAAAAAAACCGTTTTTCGATTCGTTGGAGCTACTTTCTGAGCCACATCACCATCATAAATGCACAATTCACCACCATCTTCAGGTTGCCAATTTTCGTTCAAATAGGTAATCATCGAAAATTGTCGGCTCGAATTATCTTGGAATTGATCTAAATGCTTTCTATAAAAACTGCCTTTATCAAACAACGCAAAATGAAATTCATAACCCGTAATTCCCGTATAACAACTGCGGTTCAAATAGGTCACAAAAGCATCCACTTGATCCAAAAAGGCATTTTCATGTGCATTATTATTCGCCCGGTCTAGCCAATAAATAGCATCACTTCTTATCGCCGAATTTTGAGTTAATTTTGCTGCATTTCCTATTCCAGCGGCTTTTAGTAAATTTTGCTCTTTCAGTTCAAACAATCTATTTACCAAGTGTTGCGCCAATTCTTCCGATACAAAATGTTCCACAATGCCCACTTTCGAATCCAAATAACTCGAAATTAAGGTTTCAAAACAATCTTCCATTTTATTTAAGTTGTAAAATACCCTACAAAGATATCATTTCCTTTTGAATTTGGGCGTTCCCACAAGGGTCGGGCTATTCGTTTCAATCTTTATTTATAAAATTTAAGAATTTTACAAATAAAGGATTTTCTCTTCTATCCCTAACGCAAACCGGCTTTTCAATTAAAATCTGTATTTTTACAAAAACCTTTCAACATGCAAAATTTTTTAAAAGTTTCAGAAAACACGCAACTTTCTTGGCGTAATTTAAGTATTCAAAATCGAATTTCTTTTTTGTCTCAATTAGCTCAATTACTTTTAGAAAACAAAGAGGAATATGCAACTTGTATCACTACCGAAATGCACAAACCCATTTCGCAAGCCATTGCTGAGGTTGAAAAATGCGCCCTTTTATGCAATTACTATTACGAAAATGCTGAATCATTTTTAGCTATAAAAAGCATAAAAACCGATGCTTCAGAAAGTTTTGTTACCTATGAATCTTTAGGTGTAATTTTAGGTGTAATGCCATGGAATTTTCCTTTTTGGCAAGTATTTCGATTTGCTGTTCCAACACTCATTGCAGGAAACACTGTTGTTGTCAAACATGCTAGTAATGTTCCTAAATCTGCCGAATTAATTCAATCGATTTTTGAGCAAGCTGGTTTTCCAAAAGGCTGTTATCAAGATTTACCAATTCCAAGTAGCGAAGTTGCTAAAGTTATCGCTAATCCAATTATTAAAGCCGTTTCTTTAACAGGAAGTGAGCAAGCGGGAGTTGCAGTGGCTACTGAAGCCGGTAAACATTTAAAAAAGTGCGTGTTAGAATTGGGTGGAAATAATGCCTTTATCGTTTTAGAAGATGCCGATTTAGAAAAAGCGGTGGCAACAGCGGTCAATGCTCGAATGCAAAATGCAGGTCAAAGTTGTATTGCCGCTAAACGATTTTTTATTCAAGAAAATATTGCAGCGGAGTTTATTGCACAATTTAAAGTAGCAATTCAAAATTTAAAAAAAGGAAATCCATTAGCTATAGAAACGCAAATTGGTTCATTGGCACGACCAGATTTAGCCGAAGAATTAGAGGTGCAAGTGCAAAAATCAATTCAAATGGGAGCCAAATTAATCATTGGAGGAAACAGAAAAGGAGCTTTTTATGAACCCACATTGTTGACTGAAGTAACAACAGAAATGCCTATTTTCAAAGAAGAAACATTTGGACCAGTGGTTGCAATAACAATTTTTAAAACCATTGATGACGCAATCGAATTAAGTAATCAATCGGAATTTGGTTTGGGTGTTTCTATTTTTACTCAAGACATTGATTTTATTAAAACAAAGATTTCAGCTTTTAACGAAGGCGCAGTTTTTGTCAACGAAATGGTAAAATCTGACCCAAGATTGCCTTTTGGAGGTGTCAAAAAATCTGGTTATGGAAGAGAATTAGCTATAGAAGGCATCAAAGAGTTTGTAAATATAAAAACAGTGGTAATTAATAAGCTATAATTATTCCTTATTTCTCAAAAAGAAGTCAAAATTTTAGAAATACACTAATTGTTCTATATTTAATGGGGTGTAATGTAAATATTCTAAAAAAATAAATAAGTATCCTCTATATTTTCAACATTTAGTATTATAAAAATTAACTTTTTTATAAATTTACCCTATAAAATTAGGGGTATATGAAAATTAAAAAAAGATGGCTCGTTTCGTTTGTAATTATTTGTATTGTTTCTATTTCAAGTTTATTTTGGGAAAATAAAAATCAATTACAGGCACACTTTTTAACTTCAGAAGCAATTAATTATGCCGATGTGGCTTGGCTGCTAACTTCTTCTTCATTTGTATTGTTGATGACGCCTGGCTTATCGTTTTTTTATGGCGGAATGGTGGGTAAAAAAAATGTAATTTCAACCATGTTGCAAAGTTTTATTTCGTTGGGAGTCGTAAGTTTATTATGGGTAGTTGTAGGTTTTAGCTTATCGTTTGGAGAAAGTTTAGGTTTCGAAATAGCGGGTAAACATTACGGAATAATAGGTAACCCATTTGATTTTATGTTTTTTGACAACGTAGGTTCACTACCACATCAACAATTAGCAAGTACTATTCCGTTTGTTTTATTCGCCTTGTTTCAAATGAAATTTGCAGTCATTACCCCTGCAATAATTACAGGCTCATTTGCAGAACGTGTTCGATTTATTGGATATTTATTTTTTATTTGTTTGTTTACTTTGTTCATATATACTCCATTATGTCACATGGTTTGGCATCCCAATGGATTGTTAGGAAGTTATTTTGGTGTAAAAGATTTTGCAGGTGGAACTGTGGTGCACATGAGCGCCGGTTTTGCTGCTTTAGCAGGGGTTTTGGTATTAGGTAAACGAAAAAACAACGAACATATTCCTACCAATATTCCGTTTGTGTTACTTGGAACAGGAATGTTGTGGTTTGGTTGGTTTGGTTTCAATGCTGGATCGGCTTTAGCGGCAAATGGAACGGCTGCTATGGCTTTTGCAACTACAACGGTCGCTTCTGCTTCTGCTATGTTAACTTGGATTTTTTTTGATAGGATAAACGGAAGAAAGGCCTCAGCTATGGGCGCTTGTATAGGTGCTGTTGTAGGTTTAGTTGCTATCACGCCTGCAGCAGGATTTATTTCTATCCCCAAAAGTATTTTCTTTGGGTTCTTAGCCGCAATTGTATCAAATAGAATGTTGTATTGGAACAAACTTAAAGCCATTGACGATACACTAGATGTTTTTGCATGTCATGGAGTAGGTGGCATTATGGGAATGATTTTAACCGCAATTTTTGCAGAAGGTGAAAATGCTAGTTTGCTACATGGCGGTTGGTCTGTTTTTGGACATCATATGATGGCTTTAGTTCTAGTTGCTCTTTTTGCATTTTTTGGTTCATTAGTTTTGTATAAAGTAACAAACTGGTTTATTCCATTGCGCGTATCTGAAGATTCTGAACGAATTGGCCTCGATTTATCTCAACATAATGAAAAGTTTTAAAGATAAAATAGTATTTTTGATTAGAAAATTTTAAAATCAAATGCATTATGAAATATTTGCCTCTTCTTTTCTTACTAATAATAAGTTGTGCGTCAACAAAAAATAGTGACCAACAAAAAACAGAAATTTCAACGGTATTAGACAACTGGCACAAAGCTGCCGCTGATGCAAATTATGACAATTATTTTGATACTATGTCTGATGAATCCATATACATAGGTACAGATGCTACAGAAAATTGGAATAAAAAACAATTTCAAGCTTTTGCAAAACCTTATTTTGACAAAGGAAAGGCATGGAATTTTAAAGCTATTGAACGTAATATTTATTTTAGTAAAAATGGAAAAAATGTTTGGTTTGATGAATTATTAAGTACTCAAATGAAACTTTGTCGAGGCTCTGGCGTTATGGTTCAAGAAAACGGACAATGGAAAATTAAGCATTATGTGCTTTCCATGACCGTTCCAAATGATAACATGGATGAAGTGGTTAAAATAAAATCAGCCTTAGAAGATAAAATTCTTACTGAAAAGAAATAATTAAAATAATTAAATAATATCCAATCCCAAGATAATTTGTCTTGGGATTTTTTTATGCCTAAATGTTAAAATTAATTTTTTTTCCATTTTGAGAAAACCAAGATGATTTACTTCTCGTAAATGCTACTAAACAAAAAAATCTCAAAAAAATGAAAATTAACAAAAATGTCAAAATTATAGTAGGAAGTATTCTTGGAATATTTGTACTGCTTTTTTTGGTTTTAGTAGTGCATATTGCTACTGCAAAACCTTTGGTGATTGATAATGCATCGCTTCAAATTAGTCGAATAGATTTTAAAGAACCAATAGATTCGCTCAAAGCAAAAGAGATTCACAGAAACTTAAAAAAAATACCCGGTGTAAAAACGGATAGATTGAATAGAGAAACGGGTGTATTGGTTTATTTTCATGATATAAAAATCGCCAATTCAGAAGAAATATACAATCAGTTAATTGCTTTAGGAAATTATAAAGCAGAGCGATACGTACTTCCTAAAGGATTAGAAAACAAAACCGCTTGTCCAGTTATGACTGAAGATAGTTTCAGTTATAAATTTTCAAGAGGAATTCAACGAATTTTTAATTAATTTCCAAATACTATTACTATGAAAAATTTTTCAAAATTAGCCTTAATGGCATTGTTTATTACATCGGGAGCTTTCGTTACATCATGTAATGACGACGATGATAAAGCCGCAGAACCAGCATCTTTGTATGCAAAATTAGGCGGAACTACAATGGTTGCTGACCCAAACAATCCAAGCCAAATGATTGAGCAAGGACGTTTAAGCTACCGTTCGGTTGTAGATTCAACCATTACTTTAATTGTATCAGATGTGCTTGATGGAGAACCTGGTAATTTGGGACAGCATTTTGCACCAGTTCTTTCTGAGGCATTAAGTGGTAACACAACAAACGTAGCAATTTTAAGTAAAAATCTAACTGATTTCTTTTCTGCCAATACGGGTGGAGGAGCAACAAATACATACAGTGGTTTGGGAATGGTGGCAGCACACGATCCTGCACAAAATCCACGTATGGGTAAAAAATCTAACAATGCTGAATACGACAAGTTTATTGGTTATGTAGGTGCAGCTGCTGGTTTAAACGGTGTAACTGATCCTGAAATTATTGGTGAAGTTGTTGCAGTATTGGAATCGTTGAGAGCTCCTATAGTTCAGGAGTAAGTTTGTTTTTTGTTTTAACGAAAAACGCTCCAAATATTGGAGCGTTTTTCTATTTATTATAAATGTGTTCTTTTAAATTTTGGAACATATCAGTGGTCATATTCTCTATATTATAGTCATTTTTCCATCCCCAATCTTCTCTTGCCGAAGTATCATCAATACTTGCGGGCCAACTGTCTGCAATTTTTTGACGAAAATCTGGTTCATAGCTCAATTCAAAGTTTGGATAATGTTTTTTAATTTCTTCGCCTATTTGTTTTGGCGTAAAACTCATTGCTGCTAAATTATAAGAAGAACGAATCTTGATTTTTTCGGCTGGAGCTTGCATAATTCCAATAGTCGCCTTGATAGCGTCATCCATGTACATCATTGGTAATTCGGTATTTTCCGACAAAAAACTCGTAAATTTACCTTCAGTAATGGCTTTATGATAGATGTCAACGGCATAGTCTGTAGTACCTCCACCAGCTTCTGTACTCCAGCTAATTAATCCTGGATAACGAATGCTTCTTACATCAACACCATATTGTTTGTTGTAATATTCGCACCATCTTTCACCAGTTTGTTTCGAAATTCCGTAAACCGTTGAAGGCTCCATTATGGTATATTGTGGCGTATTATGTCTTGGTGTTGTAGGTCCAAAAACCGCAATACTTGAAGGCCAGAAAATTTTCTTTATTTTTCCTGCTTTGGCTAAATTTAAAACATGAAACAGTGAATTCATATTCAAATCCCATGCAAAAGCAGGATTTTTTTCAGCTGTAGCAGAAAGTAAAGCAGCCATTAAATACACATCTGTGATTTGATATTGCTCAATTAAGTGCTCAATTTGATTATAATCTAAAGCATTTATTACTTCAAAAATACCATTATTAACTACATCGTTATTTAGTTTTCGAATATCAGATGCGATTACATTATTAATACCATAAGTTGCTCTAAGTTTTGCCGTAAGTTCAGTGCCTATTTGACCACAAGCACCAATTATTAAAATTTTCGTGTCCATTTGATAGAATAAAGAGAAAACAAATATACCATTTTCAGATGAATCGAAAAGCGCTTTTTTTGTTATATTTTTAGTAAAAGCGCTATTTTAATCCGTATTTAACAAAATTTACTTTTTTAAATAGGAATTATTAAAAACTTAATAGATTGCTTATCAATCAACTGTTAAGATATTATTAGATTAGTACTTAAATTTTATAAACATTTGTACCTTTGTTTTTTAAATTATGAAAATGAAAGGTTTTATAGCAATTATATTGGTTCTAACATTAAGTTTAATCGCTTGTGAAAATGATTCGCATCAGCAATTGGAAGCCCAAAAAATAGCCCAAAAAAACGAAGCTGTTTTTAAAAATATTTCCAAAATGTGGCAGTTTAATTTCCCAAATCCAAGACCCGAAGTCGCTGGTACTTTAAACCAATGGAACGAATGGCGACAATTTGAAATTGAACTTTCACAAAAGCCAAAATCAACATTGTCTGCTTTTAAAATGAAAACTAAAAATGTGTCTTCTAAAGCAGATACTTTAGTAATCACAGCTCCTTTTGAATATAAAAAACCTCAAATTTTAAGTCGATTGACTACATTGAATACCAAAATAAAATCATTGGAAACTTTCATGAATTTAGAAGTAATTCCTGAACAAAAAATTGCAAAATTGATTCCTGAAATTAATGAAGAAATTAGAGGGTTATACAATCAATGGGATGAAATTATTATAAAAAAAGCCATTCCAAAAGAAATTGGTGAAGAATTAATGTTACAAGCATTGGACACTACTAGAAATGCAAGACCTTCTCAAATGAAAGAAAAAATGGAAATTTCAAATCATATTAAAAAAGTAGGTTTTGAGTAAGTCCGACATCATATCCATTTACGATAAGTCACCAAAAATCGCCGTTTTAGAAAGCACATTCGCATCTCGTAAAAAGTCTCAAATGACGGGTTTGGTAGGATCGTCGTTGTCTTTTGTAGTGCATTCGATGTTTAAAAAGTCAGAACTTCCTTTCCTGATTTTATTCGGTAATAAAGAAGAAGCGGCCTATTATTTAAATGATTTAGAGCAATTAATTAATGCCGAAGACGTACTTTTTTACCCAAGTTCGTACCGAAGACCGTATCAAATTGAAGAAACCGATAACGCCAATGTTCTCTTACGAGCTGAGGTGCTAAACCGAATCAATTCACGAAAAAAACCAGCAATAATTGTTTCATATGCCGAAGCCATTTTTGAAAAAGTGGTTACCCGAAAAGAATTAGAGAAAAATACGTTGAAACTATCTGTGGAAGACAAATTGTCCATTGATTTTATCAACGAAACACTTTTTGAATATAATTTCAAACGCGTAGATTTTGTTACCGAACCAGGCGAATTTTCAGTTCGTGGTGGAATTATCGATGTGTTTTCATTTTCCAATGATAATCCGTACCGAATTGAATTTTTCGGTAACGAAATCGACAGCATCCGAAGTTTTGATGTCGAAACACAATTATCGATTGAAAAACTGAAAAAGATTTCAATCATTCCAAATGTTGAAAATAAATTACTGCAAGAAAACCGTGAAAGTTTCTTAGATTATATCAACGAAAAAACGGTTTTAATGATTCAAAACACCGAATTATTAGGACAACAATTGGATAAATTATTCGACAAAGCCAATGAAGCTTTCGAAAAATTATCTAAGGACATTCAACATGCACCGCCAGAAGAATTATTCTTAAATCAAAAGCAGTTTTTAAAACGTGCACTAGATTTTTCAGTAATTGAATTGCAGGCTAATGCTGTTTTTAAAACTGATAAAAAAGTCGAATTTCATATACAACCGCAACCTTCGTTCAATAAACAATTCGATTTGTTGTTGAACAATTTGAGCGAGAATCATTTCAACGGTTACAAAAATTATTTGTGTTGTTCTAATGAAAATCAGGCGAGTCGTTTTCATGATATTTTTGAAGATATTGATGAAGCCAATCACGAAAGTATTCGCAAGCAATATAAAACCATGGTGTTACCTTTGTTTGAAGGTTTTATCGATGAAGAAAATCAAATTGCATGTTATACCGACCATCAAATTTTTGAGCGTTATCATAAGTTTTCCATCAAAAATGGTTATTCAAAAAAGCAAACCATTACGTTAAAAGAATTAACTTCTTTGTCGGTGGGTGATTATGTAACGCACATTGATCATGGTATTGGAAAATTTGGTGGTTTACAGAAAATTCAGGTCGAAGGCAAAACGCAAGAAGCCATAAAATTGGTTTATGCCGATAACGATATTGTGTATGTGAGCATTCATTCGCTACATAAAATCTCAAAATACAACGGGAAAGATGGTGCTCCTCCTAAGATTTACAAATTAGGAAGTAATGCTTGGAAAACCTTAAAACAAAAAACAAAAGCACGTGTAAAACACATTGCGTTCAACCTAATTCAGTTGTATGCGAAGCGAAGATTAGACAAAGGTTTTCAGTTTTCACCCGATAGTTATTTGCAAAAAGAATTAGAAAGTTCATTCATTTACGAAGATACGCCTGACCAAATTACCGCCACTTTAGACGTTAAAACCGACATGGAAAGCGAGCGTCCGATGGACCGATTAGTCTGTGGTGACGTTGGTTTCGGAAAGACAGAAGTGGCTATTCGTGCGGCTTTTAAAGCGGTGGACAACGGAAAACAAGTCGCGGTTTTAGTGCCAACCACGATTTTAGCGTATCAACATTTTAGAACGTTTTCGGAACGTTTGAAAGATATGCCGGTTACCGTAAGTTATGTGAACCGATTTAGAACAGCGAAACAAAAATCGGAAACGCTTCAAAAATTGCAAGAAGGAAAAGTCGATATTTTGATTGGTACACATCAATTGGTGAATAAAAATGTAGTGTTTAAAGATTTAGGTTTGTTGATTATCGACGAAGAACAGAAATTCGGAGTCAACGTAAAAGATAAATTGAAAACCATAGCTACGAATGTCGATACGTTGACTTTAACTGCCACTCCGATTCCGAGAACGTTGCAGTTTTCGTTGATGGCGGCGCGCGATTTATCGGTAATTACAACACCTCCGCCAAATCGTTATCCAATTGAAACGCATGTGATTCGTTTTAACGAAGAAGCCATTCGTGATGCCATTTCGTATGAAATTCAGCGTGGTGGTCAAGTGTTTTTCATCAATAACCGAATTGAAAACATCAAGGAAGTTGCCGGAATGATTCAACGTTTGGTGCCAGGAGCAAAAGTGGGTATCGGTCACGGTCAAATGGATGGAAAAAAACTAGAAGAATTGATGTTGGCTTTCATGGAAGGCGAATTTGACGTTTTGGTAGCCACCACCATTATCGAAAGCGGTTTAGATGTGCCGAATGCGAATACTATTTTTATCAATAATGCGAATAATTTTGGATTGTCTGATTTGCACCAAATGCGTGGGCGTGTGGGAAGAAGTAATAAAAAAGCGTTTTGTTATTTCATTACGCCGCCGTATTCGATGATGACAGGTGAAGCGCAAAAGCGTATTACGGCTTTGGAGCAATTTAGCGAATTAGGAAGCGGTTTCAATATTGCGATGAAAGATTTGGAAATTCGTGGTGCGGGAGATTTATTAGGTGGTGAACAAAGTGGTTTTATCAATGAAATTGGCTTTGATACCTACCAAAAAATCATGAACGAAGCTATTGACGAACTGAAAGAAAACGAATTCAAAGACTTGTATCAGGAAGAAAACGACATTGAAACCAAAGAATTTGTCAAAGACATTCAAATTGATACTGATTTTGAATTGCTGTTCCCAGATGAGTACATCAACAACATTACCGAACGTTTGAATTTATACAACGAGTTGAGCCAAATTAAAGACGAAGCTGACTTACAACAATACGAACAAAAACTAATTGACCGCTTTGGAGCGTTGCCAAAACCAGCCATTGCGTTATTAAATAGCGTGCGTATCAAATGGAAAGCAACCGCAATGGGAATTGAACGTTTGATGATGAAACAAGGCAAAATGATAGGGTATTTTATTGGCGATCAACAAAGTAATTTCTACCAAAGTAATCGTTTTATCAAAGTAGTACAATTTGCCCAACGCAACGGAAACGTGTGTAAAATGAAAGAGAAAGAAACCAAAAACGGCTTACGTTTATTACTGACTTTTGACAATGTGAAATCAGTGAATAAGGCTTTGGAGTTGTTGGAGGGGATTTAGTGGTTGTGTCATTCTGAACTTGTTTCAGAATCTAAAGAAATGTTTAAATGATTTATTTAGTTTGATTGATGGAGATTGTGGGTATTGAATGAAATCCCGTGCTATCGAAAAAAATAAGTTGGCAATTTTTAAGTTTGTAAATTCAAAAGTTACATTTGATAGTTGAATCAAGCTTTATTTTCTATATTTGTTACAATTAAAATTTAGAAAAATGAAAAGATTCTTAATATTTACTTTGTTATTTTCTTTACAATTATTTTCTCAAGATTGTAAAATTAAAGTAGAAAAAGATGCTTTTAATATGACAATTAAAAGTAAAATAATTCAAAATAATTTATCAGCGGGCTTGTCATGCGACTTTTATAAACTTGAAAAAAGTGATGAAAAAACCTATTATTTAAGTTTTTTTCTAAATAATATAACTTCACAATGTTTAACTGAAAAATCAAAAGTTTATTTCTTATTAGAAAAGGATGAGGTTCAAGAATTTCCTTATCGTGGAAAAATTGATTGTGGGGGAACGTCAATTATAATTAGATTAGACGAAGAACAAATAAATCTGTTATTGAATAGTAAAATTAAACAAATAAGAATATTAATTGAGAGTAATAAAGATTTTAGTATTTCTGAAAAAAAAGATTTATTATTTAAAGAAAATTTAAAATGTCTTTTAAGCGACAATAAAAAATAATCTGATTGCTCGTGATTTTTATTTGTGTCTTGAGCAATATGAATCACCTCTTTTTGAAACGCAATTTTTACATTGTTTTTTTGTGCTTTTAGCAATTGCTTTACATTGACCGTGTTTACAAGAAACAACATCTGTTCTTGTAGTTTTATTTTCAGATCTTTCAAGATTTAAGGTCGAAAAACTCAACAATCCTAAGAATAAACTGTATAAAAGAATTTTTTTCATAATTTTCGAGGTTTTATTTTTTCGTTAGGGAGATATAAAAACCTACCCAAACAACTCACTCACCACATCTTCAATCTTGGCCACTAAAACAATTTTAATTCCCGTATTTTTTAGAGAAATTTTATTGTGTTTGGAAACAAAAATGGTAGTAAAGCCTAATTTTTCGGCTTCTTGAATGCGTTGTTCAATACGGTTAACGGGTCTAATCTCGCCTGAAAGTCCTACTTCTCCTGCAAAGCAAAAACCTTCTGCAATGGCAATGTCTTCGTTTGAGGATAAAATAGCGGCAACAACGGCTAAATCTATCGCGGTGTCTTCTACTGAAATTCCACCTGTTACGTTTAAGAACACGTCTTTTGTGCCTAATCTAAAACCTGCACGTTTTTCTAAAACGGCCAAAATCATGTTTAAGCGTTTAGCGTTGTAACCTGTAGTGCTTCGTTGTGGTGTTCCATAAACGGCGGTGCTAACTAAAGCTTGAATTTCCAACATCAACGGGCGCATGCCTTCTAAAGTTGTAGCAATGGCTGTACCAGAAAGTTGCTCGTCTTTATGAGAAATCAAAATTTCGGAAGGATTGTCCACTTCTCGTAAACCGGAACCTTGCATTTCGTAAATACCTAATTCGGCAGTTGAACCAAAACGGTTTTTTAACGAACGTAAAATTCTATAAACGTGATTTCTGTCGCCTTCAAATTGTAAAACGGTATCGACCATGTGTTCCAAAATCTTTGGGCCAGCGATGGTGCCGTCTTTGGTAATGTGTCCAATTAATAAAACCGGCACATTCGATTCTTTGGCATATTTAATCAACTCCGCCGTGCATTCTCTAATTTGAGAAATACTTCCCGCAGACGATTCAATATAATCGGTATGCAACGTTTGAATGGAATCGATAATGACAATATCGGGTTCAATTTCTAAAATTTGTCGAAAGATATTTTGGGTTTTGGTTTCGGTTAAAATGTAGCAATTATCGCCCGTTGAGGTAATACGTTCGGCACGCATTTTTATCTGTTTTTGGCTTTCTTCACCCGAAACATAAAGTGTTTTGTAAGGTAATTTCAAAGCAATTTGTAACAGCAATGTACTTTTTCCAATTCCTGGTTCGCCACCTAACAAAGTTAAGGAACCCGGAACCAATCCGCCACCTAAAACCCGATTCAACTCGTTATCTGTTGTGTTCAATCGGATTTCTTGTGCGGTATCTATTTCTCTAATCAGTAAAGGTTTAGTTGCGGCTTTTGAAGAGGCACTTGTGGTTTTCCAAGCTACTTTTTCTTCTTTTTGAACCAATTCTTCTACAATGGTATTCCATTCTTTGCAAGCGTTACATTGTCCTTGCCATTTTGAATATTGGGTACCACAATTTTGGCAAAAGAAAGCCGTTTTTACTTTACTCATTTTGTTTTATTCTGTTTTTTCTGTTGGTTCTTCAGTCGGAGTTTCAGCTGGAGCTTCTTCTGTTGGTTTGTCTTCTTTTCCTTTCAGTGCTTCGGCCTTACTGAGCATATAATCTTTAGTTAATTCTCTAATTTCTTCTTGTGTGTAAGCTTTTTGATATTCTTTTAATGCCTTTTTATAGTTACCCGTTTTTTCATAGTACATTGCTTGATGATAAGTGCCTAAAATAGTTTTTGGGTAATGTTTTTCAGCATATTTTGATAATATCTGAAAATCATCATAGGCTTTATTTTTCATAATAGCCGCTTCGATAGCTTTAAAATCTGATAGTCTTGGTTTTATTTGCAATCCAAGTTTTATATTTAAATCATCATATTTTTTAATTAAATAGTCTGCATAACCCGCGTCTAATTTTAAAATTTTATCTTTAAATTCAACCATTGAAATTGGTTGATAACCATCAAAAATAAAATATAATGCATTTGGAATTGCTTTTGCAACTAATGAATAATGAGAAGCGCCTTTGAAAGTGTCGTTAAAATATTTAAAATTTGGATTTGGAATTGCTTTAATATTTGCGTCCAAATCGGCTGCTTTTTCGTTGATTTCAGGCAAATCACTTTCTCCAGTTGCTTGATAGTAAAATACGGGTTTTGTGATTTTCGCTAAACGTTCAGCAACTCTAGTTTCCATTGCTGGAGCCATTTCTGGTGCTAATGAAATATAAGCATTAAAAACAGGATTGTCTTTGTATAAATAAAAATTTAAAAAACCTGCAGTGGTATCATGTCCGGCAACCACTCTGAAAGG
Organism: Flavobacterium sp. N2820; assembly: GCF_025947285.1. NCBI lineage: Bacteria > Pseudomonadati > Bacteroidota > Flavobacteriia > Flavobacteriales > Flavobacteriaceae > Flavobacterium > Flavobacterium sp. N2820. The sequence goes on from NZ_CP110008.1 coordinate 2,573,211, forward strand.
CAATGTTCTGTATTTAGATTCAACAAATGGATATAGTTCTTGCCCGATAAATTCAAAAAAATTTGCTCCTGGACCAGAAGGAAATCCAGCCTCATCGTATTCGCTGTCTAAAAAGCGTGTTTCGCCATTATTTTGATTAATAGCGATAATAATCATTTCAGGTAAATCATCCCAATAACTGCCATATTTTAAAATACCTTCAAAAGGGTCTAATAAATATTCGCCATCTAATAAAACTAATGTTGGATATTTTTTTTCGGGACTTGATTCATAAGAAGGTGGTGTAACAACTGTAAAAGTTCTTGTTCCTATTTTTTTAGTTTGTATAGATTCAGGGGTTCGTTGCGCAAAAATGCTGGTTGTTGCTAACAAAATTAGCAAAAGAATTTTTTTCATGAGAAAATAGTTTGGTTAAATAGAGTAGCAATTTACTAATTTATTTCTTATTTAAAATAGGTAAAAGTAAATAAGATAATAAACCAAGAAATATAGTTAAAAGTGTTTGAGAAGTCCACACTAAGTATCCAAAAGCGGCACCTGTTTCTTTAGGAATTCCATATAAAAATAGCACGGTAGATATTGCTAAAGGATAAGCCCCAAGTCCGCCATTAGAAAACCCAACAGCAAGAGTGCCAAAAATAAATCCCATCACAACTACATCAAAACTAATATTTGAGGTTTCTGGTAGTGCAAAAATAGTTACGTAAAACATCATTAAATACGAAAACCAAATAAAAAAAGAATGAAAAATATAATTCCATTTGTCTTTCATTTTTAAGATACTTTGCATGCCTTCTATTAGCCCTGAAAGTTTTTGTTTTAGTTTTAAAATAATGTTCCATTCGGCATAAATCCATACTAAAACAAAAAGGATAACAAGTATAAGTCCTCCAATTGAAAGCCAAATTAGAGTTTCGAATTTTACACCTTTTTCAATTAAAAATTGATATATTTTGTCAAATTGCAAAACAAATCCGATTGCTAAAAAAAGTAAAAAAATAAGCATATCCACAATTCGCTCAGCTACTACAGTCCCAAACGCCTTGTCAAATGGTACATTTTCATATTTTTTCAATAAAGCGGCTCTGGATATTTCTCCTGAACGGGGAATGGTTAAATTGACCAAATACGAAACACAAACGGTCATTAAATCGTTTCGAAATTTAGTTTGATAACCTAAATGTTGTAAAGCATATTTCCAACGATATGCTCTTGACCAATAACCAAATAAAGCGATAAAAAGAGATAAAAAAATATAAAAGTAATCGGCTTTTAGGAAACTAATTTTTGTTTTTTCAATTTGTTCGGTAGTCATAGTACTATATTGATAATACATGATTCCCAATCCAATAAGTAATGGAATAATTAAGCTTAAAAATTTACGGAATGGTGTTTTCAAACTACGTTAAGGAGTTGTCTTTTTCGTTAGGAAAAACTAATGTAGGTTTGAATTTTTTTGCCTCTTCAAAGTCCATAATCCCATACGAAATAATAATTACGATATCACCTCTGTGTACTTTTCGAGCAGCGGGTCCGTTTAATGTAATTTCGCCAGTATTTCTTGGTCCTTTGATGGCATATGTTTCTAATCGCTCACCATTATTGATGTTAACGATTTGTACTTTTTCGCCTTCGATAATGTTAGAAGCTTCCATTAACGCTTCGTCAATGGTGATGCTACCTATGTAATTCAAATCGGCACCTGTAACAGTTACTCTATGAATTTTTGATTTTACTACTTGAATTTGCATGATGCAAAGGTAATTAATTTAGTGAAATATTATCAATTAATCTAATTTTCTCGATAAAAACCGCAATGAATCCGCGATATTTCTTGGTTGTATCTTTTGTTTCAGTGGATAAAAGTGTTTCTTCATCAGCAATTTCAAAATACTCTAATTCAAATTCAGGATGTTTTTTAAATGATTTTTCTACAAAGTGAATTGTTTCTGTGATCGATTCGTTTTGGAAGATTTCTTTAGCTTTGGTTAAAATTTCAAAAATCAAAGCTGCTTTTTTTCGAGCTTCTGGAGAAAGTCTTTCGTTTCTTGAACTCATTGCTAAACCACTTTTTTCTCTAAAAATAGAGCAACCAATAATATCTACAGGAAGCTTGTGTTTTGAAACCAATTTTCTAACGATTTGTAATTGTTGAAAATCTTTTTCGCCAAAATAAGCTTTATTAGGTTTAATAATTTCAAATAAACGTTTAACAATTGTGCCTACACCGTCAAAATGACCCGGTCTGTGTTGGCCTTCCATTTGGTGTTCTAATCCATCATATTCAAATGATTCTGAGATGGTATTTCCTTCATAAATATCAGAAACAGATGGCGCATATACAATAATTTTTTGGCTAACAAAGCTCATTTTTTCAACATCTTTTTCAAGTGTTCTCGGGTATTTTTCTAAATCTTCGGCATTATTAAATTGTGTTGGATTCACAAAAATACTCATCACTGTAATGTCGTTTTCTATAAGTGATTTTTCTAGTAAAGATAAGTGCCCTTCATGAAGCGCACCCATTGTTGGAACAAATCCAATAGATTTATTTTGATTGATTAATGGGCTTAAAAAAGCACTTAAATCGGACTTTTTGTTAAAAATGAGCATTTTGATAACGGTTAATTCGGATGCAAACTTACTATTTTAGTGGATAAATCCATAAAATTTTGTAATTTTGCAAGGTTTTTTAAAACATTAATTAACTAGAATACATTATGGAAGACAAGAGGATATTGTATGTATCATCTGAAGTGGTGCCTTATTTAGCAGAAAACGAAGTGTCGTTACAGTCGTATGAAATGCCTAAAATGATTAACGATTTAGGAGGTCAAATACGAATTTTTATGCCTAGGTATGGTAATATTAACGAAAGAAGACATCAATTACATGAAGTTATCCGTTTATCAGGAATGAACTTGGTGGTAAACGATATGGATATGCCTCTTATTATAAAGGTAGCTTCAATACCAAAAGAAAGAATTCAGGTATATTTTATCGATAATGATGAATATTTCAAAAGAAAAGCCACTTTTTCAGATGAAGAAGGTGTATTGTATCCAGATAATGATGAAAGAGCTATTTTCTTTGCGAAAGGTGTAGTTGAAACAGTTAAAAAGTTAAATTGGGTTCCAGATGTAATCCATGTACATGGATGGATGGCGGCATTATTGCCAGTTTATTTGAAACACTATTATAAAGATGAAGGGATTTTTGCAGAAACTAAAATCATTTCTTCAGTTTATGAACAAGGTTTTGAAGGAGAATTAGATACCAATTTATTAGATAAAATATTGTTTGATAATATTGATAAAGAAGCCGTAGCTTTAATTGAAAAACCAAGTTATGAAAACATAATGAAGCTTTCAGTTTTGCATTCAGATGCTGTGGTTATTGGTTCTGAGAAGCTTTCTCCAACTTTAACAAAATATATAGAAAGTTCAAACAAACCTTTTTTACCTTTCGCATCGAAAGACACAATTAAAGAAGTATATACTTCGTTTATTAAGAATAACGTATTATAAAAAGGGTAAACCCATTATGAAAAGCATTTTTTTAAAAATAACATTACTAGCAACAGCTTTGTTTACATTTACGTCATGTGACAAGGATTTTAATTCATTAGATTCAGATTTAGCAGACGACGCTCATTTTAATCTTGAAAAATATGAAGTTCAAAATTTAAAAGCTTATTCAAAAGCAACTGGGCCTGTACAGTCAAATAATTTACCTATCAGCGCATTAGGAATTTATGAAAATCCTTATTTTGGGGTTACAAAAGCACACTTTGTAAGCCAAATAGAATTGAGTAGTTCAAATCCAACTATTGGAGATTCTCCGGTTATAGACTCGGTTTATTTATATGTACCTTATTTTAGTACTTTAAAATCGACTTCAGAATCAGGAGAGAGAATTTATGAATTAGATTCTGTTTATGGCTATTCGGAAGACGCAAAGTTTAAGCTTCATGTATACGAAAATGGTTATTTTTTAAGAGATTTTGATCCTGCAGAAGATTTTCAAACTACTCAAAAATATTATTCAAACGAAAAAAGTTTAGTTGATGCCTATAAAGGGACTGAATTATTAAACAATAGTTCTAATGTTTCTCAAAATGAGGAATTTGTAATCAGTAACAAAGAATTATACATTTATAAAACAAATGGTAGTGGTTTGTATGTTGATGCGGCAGGTGCTGTTTTAGCAAATCAATCAGACGTTTCTCTTCGTGTTATAAAGGAAAGAAAAACACCAGGCATATGGTTGGATTTAAAAAATAGTTTTTTTCAACAAAAGATATTAGACGCAGCAGCTTCAGGGGTTTTATTTAACAACAACACTTTTAAAGAATATTTTAGAGGATTGTTATTTGAAGTAGAAGAAATTACTCCTGGTCAAGGAGCTATGGCTATGCTGGATTTTTCTGCAGCAGAGTTTAAAGTGCTTTTTAAATCTTCTATTGGAGGTGGAGATGCATTAAAAAGAACATTGAGTTTACAAATGGGGTATAAAGCTACGGCAAGTAAGAAAAGTAACAATGTTAATTTTATCGAGCATACTAAAAGTGCTACATATGATACAAAATTGTTAAGCTCAGACGAGGTTAATGGGGATGATAGATTGTATTTAAAAGGAGGTAATGGTTCAGTTGTATTTCTTGATGTATTTGGAGCTGATTCAGACAATAATACTATTCCAGATGAATTAGAACAGCTTAGAGCCGACATGTTAGCAAACAATTGGTTAATAAATGAAGCGAGTTTAACATTTCATATTGATAGAGATGTAATGGATATTACAGATGTAGTTGAACCACAGCGTATTTATATTTTTGATGCTACAAATAATAAACCAATTTTAGATTATTATGCTGATAATTCAACGAGCTCTAATCCTAAAAAGAATAAAGGTTCTTTCGGTGGTTTAATTGAAAAAGGCACAGATGGAAAGGGTTTAAAATATAAAATTAGACTTACTGAATATATAAAACAATTGATAAAAAATGAAAATGATGCTTATGATGATAATATTCGTATAGGTGTTGTTGTTATTGAATCAATAAATATTCCAGAAAACGCTTTCATTAATCCTGCTAATCCTATTTCAATAGGATCAGAATCAGTTGAATTTGTTCCTGTAACTTCAGTAATGAACCCATTAGGGACAGTTTTATATGGAACTAATGTGGCGCCACAAGATGAAGCTAAAAAATTAAAACTTGAAATTTATTTCACAAAACCTAACTAGTATTATATGTGTGGAATTGTAGGTTATATTGGTCATAGAGATGCTTATCCAGTTATTATTAAAGGATTACATCGTTTAGAATACAGAGGTTACGATAGTGCTGGTATTGTTTTATATGACGGAAAAGATTTAAAATTATCAAAAACTAAAGGGAAAGTTTCTGATTTAGAAGCAAAAGCCGAAAGTGAGAAAACAACTATTGGTAAAATAGGAATGGGACACACACGTTGGGCAACTCATGGAGTTCCTAATGATGTAAACTCGCACCCACATTTTTCTAACTCTGGAAAGTTAGTGATAATTCACAATGGGATCATCGAAAATTATGAACCATTGAAACAAGAATTAATCAAAAGAGGTTACACATTCAAGTCTGATACAGATACGGAAGTGTTAGTCAATTTGATTGAAGAAGTTAAGAAAAAAGAAAATTGCAAACTTGGTAAAGCGGTTCAAATTGCATTAAATCAAGTTATAGGTGCTTATGCTATTGCAGTAATTGATGTTGAAAAACCAGATGAAATTATCGTTGCTCGTTTAGGAAGTCCATTAGCAATTGGAATTGGTGAAGATGAGTTTTTTATCGCATCTGATGCAACTCCATTTATCGAATATACTTCAAATGCTATTTATTTAGAAGATGAAGAAATGGCAATTGTACGATTACACAAACCATTAAAAGTTAGAAAAATTAAAGACGATTCATTGGTTGATCCTTACATTCAAGAACTTCAATTAAACTTGGAGCAAATTGAAAAAGGGGGTTATGATCATTTCATGATGAAAGAAATCTACGAACAACCAAGCGTAATCAAAGACACTTACAGAGGAAGACTTTTGGCGAACAAAGGAATTATCCAAATGTCAGGTGTTGAAGATAATTTAGAAAAATTCTTAAACGCAAAACGAATCCTTATTGTAGCTTGTGGGACTTCATGGCACGCAGGTTTAGTTGCAGAATATATTATCGAAGAATTTTCAAGAATTCCAGTAGAAGTAGAATACGCATCCGAATTCCGTTATAGAAATCCAATCATCAATAAAGATGATGTTGTTATCGCAATTTCACAATCAGGTGAAACGGCAGATACGTTAGCAGCAATCAAATTGGCTAAAGAAAACGGAGCTTTTGTGTTTGGAGTTTGCAACGTGGTAGGTTCTTCAATTTCTCGTGAAACTCATGCAGGTGCTTACACTCACGCGGGTCCAGAAATCGGAGTAGCATCTACAAAAGCATTTACAACTCAAATTACCATTCTTACCTTGTTAGCACTACGTTTAGCAAAAGCAAAAGGGACGATGAATAATTCAGATTACCAACGTTATTTGTTGGAATTAGAATTAATGCCAGAAAAAGTTCAAGAGGCTTTATTAACAAATGATGTTGCTAAACAAATTGCCGAAATTTACAAAGATGCAACCAATTGCTTATACTTAGGAAGAGGTTATAACTTTCCAGTAGCTTTAGAAGGTGCATTAAAATTAAAAGAAATTTCATATATCCACGCAGAAGGATATCCAGCAGCAGAAATGAAGCACGGGCCAATTGCGTTGATTGACGAACATATGCCAGTAATCGTAATTGCTCCAAATAAAGGACATTATGATAAAGTGGTAAGTAATATTCAAGAAATAAAATCAAGAAGCGGTAAAATTATTGCTGTAGTTACTAAAGGAGATACGCAAGTTAAAGCTTTAGCTGACCACGTAATTGAAATTCCAGAAACAAACGAACCATTTACACCGTTATTAACTACAATTCCGTTACAATTATTATCGTATCATATTGCAGTTTTAAGAGGTTGTAATGTCGATCAACCTAGGAATTTAGCAAAATCCGTTACCGTAGAATAACATTTTAAAAGCGAAATTGGAAGATTTCGCTTTTTTATTGCAAAAAATTCAAAAAATAAATTGCAAAATTGTTTTAGAAAAAACTATCTTTGCACTCGGAAAAATACATCATTTTTTCAACATTAATTAGCTATTAAATAAATACATAAGCAATGTCTAGAATCACAGGAAAAGTTGCACAAATTATCGGGCCAGTTGTTGACGTCGTTTTTAATGACTCAAATAACGAATTACCTAAAATTTATGATTCATTAGAAATCACTAAAAAAGATGGTACTTTATTAGTACTTGAAGTTCAATCTCACATTGGTGAAAACACTGTTCGTACCATTTCTATGGACTCTACAGACGGTTTAGCAAGAGGTGTTGAAGTAGTTGCTACTGGTGCACCAATTCAAATGCCAATTGGAGCGGACGTTTTTGGTCGTTTATTTAATGTAATTGGTGATGCAATTGACGGTTTAGGAGATTTACCTAAAGCAGGCGCAAACGGTTTACCAATCCACAGAACAGCTCCAAAATTTGAAGACTTATCAACTTCTTCTGAAGTTTTATTTACAGGAATCAAAGTAATCGACCTTATTGAGCCTTATGCAAAAGGAGGGAAAATTGGATTATTTGGTGGTGCTGGAGTAGGTAAAACAGTATTGATTCAGGAGTTGATTAACAATATTGCAAAAGGTCACGGTGGACTTTCTGTATTCGCAGGAGTAGGTGAAAGAACACGTGAAGGAAATGACTTACTTCGTGAGATGTTAGAGTCAGGAATTATTAAATATGGTGACGATTTCATGCACTCTATGGAAAATGGAGGATGGGATTTGTCTAAAGTAGATATGCCAGGAATGAGAGAGTCTAAAGCTACTTTCGTTTTCGGACAAATGAATGAGCCACCTGGAGCTCGTGCTCGTGTAGCACTTTCAGGATTATCTATCGCTGAATATTTCCGTGATGGAGCTGGATCTGACCAAGGTAAAGATGTATTATTCTTCGTTGATAATATCTTCCGTTTTACACAAGCAGGTTCTGAAGTATCGGCTTTATTAGGTCGTATGCCATCTGCAGTAGGGTACCAACCTACATTAGCAACTGAAATGGGTGCGATGCAAGAGCGTATTACTTCAACTAAAAAAGGATCTATTACATCTGTACAAGCGGTTTACGTTCCTGCGGATGACTTAACTGACCCTGCACCAGCAACAACGTTTGCTCACTTAGATGCAACAACAGTATTGTCTCGTAAAATTGCTGAGTTAGGTATTTATCCTGCGGTAGATCCATTAGATTCTACTTCTCGTATCTTAACTCCAGAAATCTTAGGTGCTGAACATTATGACTGTGCTCAAAGAGTAAAAGAGATTCTTCAAAAATACAAACAATTACAAGATATCATCGCCATCTTAGGTATGGAAGAGTTATCTGAAGAAGATAAATTATCAGTATCTCGTGCACGTCGTGTACAACGTTTCTTATCTCAGCCTTTCCACGTAGCGGAGCAATTTACTGGTATTCCAGGAGTATTGGTTGATATCAAAGAAACTATCAAAGGATTTAATATGATTATGGATGGTGAATTAGATCACTTACCAGAAGCAGCGTTTAACCTTAAAGGTACTATCGAAGAAGCTATTGAAGCTGGACAAAAAATGTTAGCAGAAGCATAATTTAGTGTTCAGTGTTCAGTCACAGTATTCAGTTACTTGCTAATCACTAATCACTATTCACTAATCACTAAGAAATATGATTTTAGAAATAGTATCACCAGAAGCTACATTGTTTAAAGGAGAAGTTACTTCGGTAGCAGTTCCTGGAATTAACGGTGAGTTTCAAATGCTAAATAATCACGCACCAATTGTTTCATTATTAGCAAAAGGGAATGTGAAAATCAATGCTCAAAACATTAAAATTGAAAAAGAATTCGTTTCTAAATTCAATAAAGTTAATGAGCAAACGTATTGGTTACCTATTAATTCTGGTACCATCGAAATGAATGAAAACAAGATTATTGTTTTAGCCGACTAAGACAATAGATTTATAGTAAAAAGTCCTGCAAATTGCGGGACTTTTTTGTTTTATCAATTTAAAGACAAGAAATGATTGCTATAATGAATAATTGCTTTTTCTTTTAGCAAAATATCAGTACCAATAATACCATCAACTGGTTTGGTTTTGTAATAGCGAAGCACATCATTCACATTAATCTTATCAAAAACAATAAAATAGTAATTTCTCTTATAATGTATTTTGCATTATCATACAAAAACTGAATAATTGACAGTCGTGAGCCTGTTGGTTTCTTAGCAGCAGTTAAAGAAGAATTAGAAATCCCAATAGAATTATTAATGGGTGATAATGTGAAAAGAGTTAGAATTATAGAGATATAAATCCCAATATTTAAAATCCCAAATTCAAAAGAGTTTGGGATTTTTCTTTGAAAGAAAAAGACTTAGTTTAAATTTTAAACATAAAAAAATAGTAAAAATGATAAAAGCTATTCACAGAAAGAATTTACAGAATAATATAGTTTTATTCTTATTTTAGCGCATTATAATTTTCAGGTTGAGTTATCAATTTTCAAGATGCATAAATTTATTTTTTCTATCATAATACTATTATTTATTAACTTGGCATTTGCTCAAGAATTGAGTGAATCTGAAATTAATAGAACTCGAAGTATTCAGGAATATCTTATTTCAAATCCCGAAAAAGCTTATGCCGAAGCTTTGGAAATTAGTAATTCTAAAAATGAGTTGTTTCGTTTTTATGGCAAATATTACGTAGCTAATTATTTTTACAACAAGTCAGAATTTACTTATTCAAAGAAGCTTCTTATCATACTTATAGAGAGTATTGAAAAAAGTGAGATTGATAAATCAAGCAAAGTATACCAAGATTTGATTGGAATGTGTGTCAATAAACTTTTCTATATCCATAAAAATTTAGGAGAGTATGACTTAGCATTGTTTTATCTTGATAAATATAAAACGAGTGTACCAAATAATCATTTTAACGAACAATATGGCTCAATAAAAGTAGCTATGGGCGATTATGTGAATGGAATTGCTTTGTTAAAGAAAGAATTAAAAACCACTCCTCACCTAAAATTAGGAGTTGGAGAAAAAAAAGTAATGAACAAAAAATTATTTGCTGATAAATACAATATCATAGGTGAAGCTTATCAAAAATATTATATTCAGTCTAAGAAAAAAGTATTGTTAGATTCTGCAAATCACTACTTTAATGTTGCTGCAAGAATGATGCTACAAGATAATTTTCAGCCTGAGTATACAAAAGCATTATTGAGTATGAGAGAAGCAAAAAGTGCTGCTTTAGCAGGAAATTACGATAAATCATTGTCTTTATATAGAAAAAGAAAAAACTTTCCTACGATTAATGATAACATAAGAACTGAGCAGTTATTTGATTTAGGAATGGCCGATTGTTTTCATCATTTAAAACAAGTTGATTCGGCACTTTTTTATTGTAAAAAATATGTTGAAAGTTATCAAATAACTAAGGTTTCCAAAGAAAATTTATTAATGACCTATAACATTATGACACAATGTTATAATGAAAAAAATGACACTAAAAATGCGTATCGCTACGCCCAAAAAAGTTTAGAATTAATTCAATCAATAGAAGGAATAAAAAGTAAATCTTTAAATTTTCTTCACAATTATGATTTAAATAAAATAAAAGAGGAATCTAATAAAGTTATTACATCTAAGAATTATTTTAAAATATCGCTTTTTGGTATTTTGATTCTTTTTGCAGTTGTGATTTATAGTTTTTATTATTATTACAAAAATCAAAAAGAAAAGCATTATCGGTTTTTAAAAATTATTCAAGATCTAAAAGAATCTAAAATTTCAGAAATTAGTATTCTACAAATTGATAAAACCGAACCACAACCAAAACAAACACTCGATGAAGAGCTTATCGAAAAAATAGCAAGTGGTTTAAAAAAGTTAGAACAAAAAGAGACCTTTTTAGATCCTAACTTCAAGTTGGCTTTTGTGGCAAAAAAATTGAATACAAATACCGCTTATTTGTCACAATACTTCAATCAGGTAACTCAAAAAACCTTTTCAGAATATACGCAAGAATTGCGAATTCATTACGTACTTCAAAAACTGAAAGATGCTCCCTATTTTCGTAAATATACCTTGCAAGCTATTGCAGAAGAAGTGGGTTACAAAGATGCCAATACGCTTGTTCGCGTTTTTAAAAAGCAAACGGGACTTTCTCCTAATTATTACATTGAAAAATTAGAAAATACAGATTAAGTATTTGGTATTCAAATAAATAAGTATCTTTTAATCTTCTGATTATTTATAAATAGTCCAATATATATATTGGTCTAGTTCTTCTTATCTCATAGTTTTGGTGTAAAATAAAATCAAGACCGAAAATATGAAAAAAAGAATTACTTTACTCTGCCTATTGGCATTTTTGTACTTCATCCCTAATGCTGTTGCTCAATGTACTTCAGCAACGTATGGATTATTTCCAGCTAATACTTATACACCAAACTGTAGTGGAAACTATGAGACATTAACCAGTCAAAGTTATGCAGGCGAATACAGCAATGTGAATGTAATTGCAAACAAACAATATTCCTTCTCAAGCTCTGTAACAACGGATTATATCACAATTACGAATGCAACTGGAAGTGTTGTTTATGCAAGCGGAACACAACCCGTAATATGGGATTCTGGAAGTACTACAGGCGTTATCCGTTATTACCTTCATTCTAATGCTTCATGTGGTAACCAACAAGTAGAAAGGTCTCGCTATATTCGATGTGCTGATGCATCAAACTGCGTACCACCTTCAAATTTGGCGGTATCAAATATAACATCCAATTCTTGTAAAATGACTTGGACAGCTGCATCACCAGTACCTTCTTCTAATTATGATATTTATATCGTTACAACAAATAGCGCTCCTACTGCAAATTCTACTCCTACATTATTTAGTACAACTAACTTAACTACCACTATGTATTTAAACGTTGCGGCAGGTACTACCTATTACTACTGGATTCGCTCTAACTGTGGAGCTACAACTGGTGTGTGGGTTTCTGGTGGTAATTTTACTACACCACCTGCATTAACTTGTAACGGTGCAATTTATGGATTATATCCTGATGCAACTTTTACACCTGCTTGTACAGGAAATACAGAACAAATCGTTGCAGATGCTTATGCGGGAGAATATTCAAATGTAAATGTATTGTCAAATAAACAATATACTTTTACTAGTTCAGTTTCTACGGATTTTGTTACGATAACTAATGCAACAGGAACAGCGGTTTTAGCCAGTGGTTTAACTCCTTTAACTTGGTTATCTGGTACAACCTCTGGAGTAGTTAGATACCATTTGAATGCCAATTCTAGTTGTGGAACTCAAAACACAAACAGAGTAAGATCTATTACATGTGCTACAATTTCAGTTTGTAATGCTCCAACGCAACTATTTTATGATGGTTTAACTTCGACTTCAAATAATATTGCATGGACGGCACCAAATCCTGCGCCAAGTAATGGTTATATTTATTGTTATAGTACTGTCAATGATCCATTTTCTGCTAATGCAATCACAGGAACGACGACAGATACCTTTGCGGTTTTAAATAATTTATCGCCAAATACTACCTATTATTTTTGGGTAAAATCAAATTGTGGACAAACACAAACCAATTGGGTTTCGGGAGGTTCGTTTACCACATATCCTGCATCTGGATGTAACGAACCAACACAATTATTTTACGATGGTTTAATGTCGACAACTAATAACATTGCATGGTCTGCTCCAAATCCTGCGCCAAGTAATGGTTATATTTATTGTTATAGTACTATCAACGATCCATTTTCTGCTAATGCAATCACAGGAACGACAACAGATACCTTTGCAGTTTTAAATAATTTATCGCCAAATACTATCTATTATTTTTGGGTAAAATCAAATTGTGGACAAACACAAACCAATTGGGTTTCGGGAGGTTCGTTTACCACATATCCAGCATCTGGATGTAACGAACCAACACAATTATTTTACGATGGTTTAATGTCGACAACTAATAACATTGCATGGTCTGCTCCAAATCCTGCGCCAAGTAATGGTTATATTTATTGTTACAGTACTGTCAATGATCCATTTTCTGCTAATGCAATCACAGGAACGACGACAGATACCTTTGCGGTTTTAAATAATTTATCGCCAAACACTACCTATTATTTTTGGGTAAAATCAAATTGTGGACAAACACAAACCAATTGGGTTTCGGGAGGTTCGTTTACCACATATCCAGCATCTGGATGTAACGAACCAACACAATTATTTTACGATGGTTTAACGTCGACAACTAATAACATTGCATGGTCTGCTCCAAATCCTGCGCCAAGTAATGGTTATATTTATTGTTATAGTACTATCAACGATCCATTTTCTGCTAATGCAATCACAGGAACGACGACAGATACCTTTGCGGTTTTAAATAATTTATCGCCAAACACTACCTATTATTTTTGGGTAAAATCAAATTGTGGACAAACACAAACCAATTGGGTTTCGGGAGGTTCGTTTACCACATATCCAGCATCTGGATGTAACGAACCAACACAATTATTTTACGATGGTTTAACGTCGACAACTAATAACATTGCATGGGTAGAAGCTACACCTACACCAAGTAATGGTTATATTTATTGTTATAGTACTATCAACGATCCATTTTCTGCTAATGCAATCACAGGAACGACAACAGATACCTTTGCGGTTTTAAATAATTTATCGCCAAATACTATCTATTATTTTTGGGTAAAATCAAATTGTGGACAAACACAAACCAATTGGGTTTCGGGAGGTTCGTTTACAACCCAAACGCTTACTACGGAATCATTCTCAATGAAAAATTTGAAGCTTTATCCAAATCCTGTAAAAGATATTTTAAACCTTTCATTTGATAAAGAAATTACTACTGTTTCTATATACAATTTATTAGGTCAAGAAGTTTTATCAAAATCTGTAAACAACAATGAAACTTCAATAGATTTTACAGATGTATCTGCTGGGACTTATTTTGTAAAAGTAACTTCTAATAATGAAGTGAAAACAGCAAAAATCATTAAACAATAAAACGAAACGTTTCATTTATTAATTGAAAGCGTTTCTTAAAAAAATCAAACTTATTTTATTAACCAATTATTTAACAAACAAATTTATGAGAGTATTAGCTTTAATTTTTATGATTTTATCCTTTTTAGTAGGAGGTTTTTGTGCAGGAGTTTTATTTAAAAACATTGAAAACAGAATGGGAACAGACGGCGATTCTGAAAAGCTGGAAGAAGTGTATCGTTTAGTAGAAAACGAACAAAAACAAATAGATCAATTAAAAAAAGACGGAATTGACGTTACTAAAATTGAAGATCCACAAATAAAAGAAAGTTTAGAAATTATCGAAAGTACACCTCCAAAATGGAAAGTTGTGTATGCGGGTAAATTAGGTATAGTATTAGCTGTTCTTGCTTTTGTAATGGTTGTAGTAGCATTTATGAAAAAAGAATTTGTTACTAAATTAAGTATTCTTGTTGCTGTATTGTCAATAGTTCTGTGGGCTATTGCACCATACATGGAAGAGGGAACATTCTCAGGAGCAAATCCTAAATCTCTTGCTTTAATTGCCTGTATTGGTCTTATAGTATGCTCAGGATGTGCTTTTATGAGCTACAAATTATACTTGAAAAAATCTCAAGCAACAGCTTAATTAATTGATACAAATTAATTTCATTATACAATTACAATCTATGAAAATCAATCGCTTACTATTATTAGTTTTATTACTTTCTTTTACTTTTTCTCAAGCTCAATTATCAGTACTTATTAATGGGAAAGAAGTAAAGTCTGGTGCTACGGTTTCTAAAAAGGACTTAGCAACATTACAAGTTAGTTTCAAAAAAGCCAAAAATGTAACCGTTTATTCTGGTTATACAAATTTATATGTAGAGTTTTCAGATAATTCTAATACCTATATAAATAGTTGGAGTCTTCAAAAAGAAGGCTATACTGCCATGTTAGATTTTATCAAAAATACACCTGTAACAAAAAATTCAGTGTTTTTGAAGGCAAAGATTTTATAAATAGAGGAAATACACTTGAATGGATTTTAAACGGCGCAAATGGAGTAGAAAAACAAAAAACGATAAAAGTTGAAATTGGATTTTGGGTTAGAGAAGAAATCGGATATAAAGAATATGGACCAAAAGTTCAATTATTAGAACCAATTTTCTTTAATGTGCCTATTTGGGAACCAAAAAACTTATACCTTCCTTATCTTGATCTAACTGTAGATAAAACGAATATAAAAGAAGATATCAATACCAGCCAGACAGGAAGCACAGACAGGAGTGATACAGAAGTAGGCTACCAAATACACAAAAATCAAGAAACTTATAAAATTTATGCATTCGAAAAATCTGCACATCCAGGTTTGACGGTTGATGAATTAGCTAAAGATTTTATTCATAGAGTTACCTATCATTCAAATAATGATAAAGTAAAAAAAATCCATGAATATGATTTCGAAAAATATAATTTACCTTGGTATCATATCTGCGTACTTTTCCGAGATGAACAAATACAAAATGTAGATTATTTTATAAACAAAGATGTGAAATCAAAAGATTTAATGAGTTTATATGAAAAAGTAGAATTCGGAAATATGAAAGGATACACATTTCAATCTGGTTTGTACAATACAGGAAGACAAGATGGAAAAACTTATAAAGATGTAGGACAATTCAGAATCTATATCCTTAACCATCCAACGAACCCAGATATAGTATTAATGATATGCAATGAAATTGGAAGAGGCACAGAAACAGCACAATCTATAGATACTTATATGCAAACTTTTTTAAAGAGTATAAAGCAATAATTTTTAAAACAGATTCTAATCCCAAACTTCATAGTTTATGTTGTTTGGGATTAATTTTAAAACAAAAACAAAATGGAAAATTTATCGATTATAGGAATGATAATGATGGTGTTAGGATTTATCAATGCCGCTTGGGTTGGAATTCTTTACATCATATCATTAAGCGCTGTTGCTGGAACCAAGTTATCAAAGAAAGTTGGAACAGCAAATGAAAAAACCGACGAATATCTTGAACAAGGAAAATCAATGTCTAGCGGTTTATTGAAGAAATTAATTTGGAGGTTAGCAATTGGATGTATTGGTTGGCTAATGTTTTATATAGCAACGGGTCATTTTTAAAAATTTGTATTTAGATATGAAGAGTATTCTAATAAAGTTAATCATTTTAATTTTATTATCTACTTATAACGTACAAAGTCAAGAGGTAAAAGTTGTATATGATAGAACCGATATAGACACAAGCGACGTTGTTAATCAGACGATAAAGTTAAGGATTGATAATTTCCCGAATAACACAAACAGATGTGAACTTATTGACGCTTATGCAACTGATGAAACACATCATAAAATTAAACCTGAATATTTTTTAACTCAAGCAAACAGTGAATTTTGGATAACTTTTATAAAAAGTAAAAAATCTAAAAAAATAATATCACTCAATGGTAAAGCACGCTTTTTTAGTATTTCAGAAGAGGCAGAAACAATAATAAAAATTGATAGTATCTTAGAAAAAGTAAATAAAACTATCTATTCAAAAAATGAGATTAAAATTATTGTTGTCGACATTGAAGCGTTAAAAAATAAAAAAGGTCAAAACCTATTTGAGTATAAAAAAGAAGTTGCAAGAATTGTAAAAGAAAACAAATTAAATCAAAAAAGGTTTGAAAATACATTGAAAAAGACCTTTGAAAATTATAATGATCTTTTTAATATGATGATTTATTGTGAAGATTCAAAAAATAGTATTGAAGACATTGATTCGCTATTTACAGAGTATAATAAATATCCTGAAGGAATTAAAAATGATTGCATTAAAACTTTTCTTTTTTCTAAAAGTGATGCCTCTAATTTAGCTAGAATTAGCATCAAAGATTCCTTGACATATAAAGAAATAGACTTCAACGTAGTTATAGATGATGATTAACTAGTGTAAATTTTACATAAAAAATTGAACTTTAAAATCTAAAATTCCAATCCATTTTGGAGTTTTAGATTTTTTTTGTGGTTAATTCACTTCATATACAAACAATGATTACTATAATCAATAATTGCTTTTCCTTTTAGCAAAATATCAGCACCAATTATACCATCTACCGGCTTGGTTTTGTATTGGACTAAGGCTTGGTTCACATGACTCATATCAAAAACAATCAAATGAAATTTTTTATTTTTCCATCTTCCTAATTGAATTTCGTTGTTTTTTGCCAATTGCGTTTCTAGTCCAGTGGCACCAGCTCCAGCAGCTTTGGTTTCAGAAAATTGCGCATCTAATTTGAAGTGTTCAATGCTTTCAAACCCAACACAACTATTGCTTGCTCCTGTGTCTAAAATAAAGTTGCCCATAACATCATTTATCTTTCCTTTGATTAATAAATGTTGGGTTTTTAGCACCGTAAATTTTATCTTTTTATATTTTTTCCCTTTTAAAAAGTCTTGCAAATCTTCCATGAATCAAAAATAGAAAATTGTTACATTATTTCAGTCTTAATACTTAATTCTTTAATCTTAATACTTTTATTATAACTTTGCCACTTTGTAACCCATCAATAAATGATACTTACCGATACACACACGCATTTATATTCAGAAGAATTTGATCAAGATTGTAACGAAATGATGCAACGCGCTATAAATGAAGGGGTTTCTCGTTTTTTCGTACCTTCAATAGATTCTAATTATACGACTAAAATGTACGAATTAGAAAAAAAATATCCCGAAAATGTGTTTTTAATGATGGGCTTGCATCCTACGTATGTGAAAGAAAATTACTTGGAAGAATTGGCGCATGTGGAAAAAGAATTAGCTTCTAGAAAATTTTATGCCGTGGGAGAAATCGGAATTGATTTATTTTGGGACAAAACTTTCTTAAATGAACAGCAACATGCTTTTAAACATCAAATTCAATTAGCGAAAAAGTATAAATTAGGAATCAATATTCACTGTCGAGATGCTTTTGATGAAGTTTTTGAGGTTTTAGAAAGTGAAAAAGCAGCTGATTTATTCGGAATTTTTCATTGTTTTACAGGTGATTTAGGTCAAGCCCAAAGAGCGATTTCGTTAGGAATGAAACTTGGAATTGGAGGAGTAGTAACGTTCAAAAATGGGAAAATTGATCAATTTTTAAATGAAATCGACTTGAAACACATTGTTTTAGAAACCGATTCGCCTTATTTAGCGCCTGTTCCATACAGAGGAAAGCGAAACGAAAGCAGTTATACTTTATTAGTAGCACAAAAATTAGCTGAAATTTATAAGTTATCAGTAGAAGAAATTGCAAAAATCACTACAGAGAATTCAAAGCAAATTTTCGGAATTTAACCTAAAATCAAACCTCAATTCATAAAATTTTTGTTCTTTTGTGGATTGATTCCAAAAAAACTATGTCAAAATTCGATTCTATTCGACCGTATTATGATTCAGAAGTTAACGAAGCCTTAAAATCTTTGTTAAATCATCCTATGATGAAGGCTATGATGGATTTTACTTTTCCGGAAGTGGAAGACGAGGTTTGGAAAGAGCAATTGAGTAGAACACATTCTATTCGCGATTTTCAAATTAATTTTGTGTATCAGTCCATACAACGCGTACTTGAGAGGAGTTCGGAAGGACTTTCAACTTCTGGTTTCGAAAAATTAGATCCTAACACTTCTTATTTGTTTATTTCCAATCATCGAGACATTATTTTAGATACGTCTTTATTGAATGTTTCTTTGTATGACCATAAATTGATAATGACAGCTTCGGCTATTGGAGATAACTTGGTTCAAAAAGATTTTTTGTTGAAATTATCTAAACTCAATCGAAATTTCTTAGTTCAAAGAGGTTTATCACCACGAGAATTATTACAAAGTTCAAAGTTGATGTCAGAATACATGTATCATTTATTGTCTAAAGAAAATCGTTCCGTATGGATTGCACAACGTGAAGGAAGAACAAAAGATGGTAACGATTCAACTCATCAAGGAGTTTTGAAAATGCTTGGAATGGCCAGCGATGAAGCAAAAGTTATGGATTTCTTCAAAAAATTAAAAATAGTTCCTGTTTCTATTTCATACGAATACGATCCAACGGATGCCTTGAAAATGCCACAATTATTAGCACTTTCAAAAGATGAAGTATATATTAAAGAGAAAAACGAGGATTTTATAACCCTTTTAAGTGGTATTATTGGTCAAAAGAAACGCATTCATATTCATGTGGGCGATGTTTTAGAAGCTGAATACGAAAAAATTAAAGCAGAAACGGATAATAATAACAAACAAATTCAAGCGTTGGCTCAAGTAATTGATGATTCTATTCTGCAAACTTATAAATTGTGGCCAACGAATTATATCGCATACGATATTTTATATAAAACTAATAAATTCGAGCATTTATACGACGAAAAAGAGCGTCAATTATTTGAAAGAAGATTAGAAATGCGAATTGATGCCGAAAATGAAACGATGAGAGAAGGTTTTTTAGCCATGTACGCAAACCCAGTTGTGAATAAATTGAAATACACAAATGACATCGCATAAAGCAAAAATATTGCTAATTTATACGGGTGGAACCATCGGTATGGTCAAAGATTTTGAAACCGGTGCTTTAAAGGCATTTGATTTTAAAGAATTGCTCAATCGAATTCCTGAATTATATCTTTTAGATTGTTTAATTGAAACCATTTCTTTTGAAACGCCAATTGATTCATCAAATATGAATATTTCCAATTGGCAAAAAATGGCACAACTAATTGAAGAAAATTATTTAAAATTTGATGGTTTTGTAGTACTTCATGGCTCAGACACCATGTCGTATAGTGCTTCGGCATTGAGTTTTATGTTAGAAAATTTAGCTAAACCAGTAATTTTTACGGGTTCACAATTGCCAATTGGTGATTTAAGAACAGATGCCAAAGAAAATTTGATTACTGCTATTCAAGTTGCGTCATTACAAAGCAATAAAAAGCCCGTAATTCAAGAAGTCTGTTTGTATTTTGAATATAAATTATATCGAGGAAATCGAACTACAAAAATAAGTGCCGAGCATTTTAATGCGTTTACTTCTCCAAATTTTCCTGAATTAGCTGAATCTGGTGTGCATTTAAAAGTAAATAAAGATCTAATATTGGTTTCAAAGCCAACAAAAAAACTTAAAGTTCATACAGAATTTGACGATAATGTAGCAATACTGAAATTATTTCCTGGCATCAACGAAAACGTGTTAACCGCTATTTTTGCTATACCTAACTTAAAAGGTATTGTTTTAGAAACCTATGGTTCGGGAAATGCGCCTACTGAAAAATGGTTTGTTGAAGCATTAGACAAGGCAATAAAAAAGAATATTCACGTTATTAATGTAACACAATGTAGTGGAGGAAGTGTTTCGATGGGAAATTATGAAACCAGTACACAGTTAAAAAATATAGGCGTAATTTCAGGAAAAGACATAACAACGGAGGCGGCAATTACTAAGTTAATGTATCTCCTAGGGCAAAAAGTTTCCTCAAATGTGTTAAAAACTATTTTTGAAACTGCTATTCGTGGAGAAATGACATAAAAATAACACATTAAATTTTTATACATCAATTTTTTTATGTTATTTAGCGCCCTTAAAATCGAGTGTTATTACGATAGAGAGGTGGCCGAGTGGTCGAAGGCGCACGCCTGGAAAGTGTGTATACTCCACAAGGGTATCGAGGGTTCGAATCCCTTCCTCTCTGCAGAATAATATTAATTTTAAATTTTTATAAATATTTTTATATCTTTACCCATTAACTAATTAAAATTTAAGAACAAAAGCGATGAAAAGATTATTTTCTATTTTAGCAATCACGGGGCTTATGACTTTTGGAAATGTTCAAGCTCAAGATTCAACAGCAGCAGCAGCTCCAGCAACAGAACAAGTAGCTGACTCAACTGCAACAGCAACAACTGATGAAGCAGCAGTAGCACCAACAGAAGAAGCAGCAGCAGAAGAAGTTACATTTACTCAATCTATGAAAAAACGTTTCATTGAGGGAGATCCAATTTACATGGGAGCAGTATTATTATGTTTAATCTTAGGTTTAGCAATTGCAATCGAAAGAATTATTTATTTAAACTTATCTACTACAAACTCTAAAAAATTAGTAGAAGAAGTTGAAGCTGCTTTAAAATCAGGTGGAATAGATGCGGCTAAAGAAGTAGCAAGAAACACTTCTGGACCTGTAGCTTCTATTTTCTTCCAAGGGTTAGATCGTTCTTCTCACGGATTAGATTCTGCTGAAAAATCTATCGTTGCTTACGGTGGTGTTCAAATGGGTCAATTAGAGAAAAACGTATCATGGATTTCTTTATTTATTGCTTTAGCACCGATGTTAGGATTCTTAGGTACAGTAATCGGTATGATTGTTGCTTTTGACAACATTGAATCTGCTGGTTCTATGGAGCCTTCATTAGTAGCAGGGGGTATTAAAGTGGCGTTATTAACAACGGTATTTGGTTTAATTGTAGCTATGATTCTTCAAGTTTTCTACAACTACATTACTGCTAAAATTGACTCTATTGTTAATGATATGGAAGATGCATCTATTTCTTTAGTAGATATGTTATCTGATTACTTTAATGACAAAAAATAATTAAAAATGAACACACATAAATTAATAAAAATTGCTGCCTTCATTATTGGTATCATTGGCTTAGTAGTATATTTCGCTACTTTCGCCTATGACCAAGAAGAATTGCAAGCAAATAGTTTAGTAGGTGTTTTTATTGCAGTATCTTACATTGCTATGGCAATTGCTGTTGCAGCTGTTTTATACTATGTAATAAAAAATTTACTTACTCACAAAGATCAGTTGAAAAGGGCTATGATTACTGTTGGTTTATTTCTTGCAGTTATTTTAGTAGCTTTCATATTAGCTGATGGTACTGAAGTAAAATTAAAAGATGGAGGGATGATTTCATCTTCTTATTCTAAAATAATTAGTACAGGACTTAATACATTTTATATTCTTGCTTTTGCATCAATTGCGGTATTAGGTTGGACAGGTTTTTCAAAAATTAAAAAATAAACTATGGCTAGAAAAGAAAGAGGTGCACCACCAGAAGTGAATGCAGGTTCTATGGCAGATATTGCTTTCTTACTTTTGATTTTCTTCTTGGTTACTACCACTATTGGAGTTGATCAAGGAATTAATAGACTCTTGCCTCGTTATGAACCTAATCCAGTAGTTCCAGATATTAATGAAAGAAATATATTAACGGTTTTAGTAAATAAAGACAACCAATTGTTAGTAAACGAAAAACTGGTTGATATTCAAGATTTGCGTCAAACTGCTATAGATTTCATTGAGAATAACGGTAATGGTAGTTGTAGCTATTGTTTAGGAAAAAAAGATCCTAAATTATCTGATAGTCCACAAGATGCAGTTATTTCGTTAAATAATGATGGACAAACTTCATATGGTACTTATATAGCTGTTCAGAATGAATTAGTAGGAGCTTATAATTATTTAAGAGATAGAGAGTGTAAGAAACGTTTCGGTATGACTTTTAGTGAAATGGATTATATTTATAATGATCCTGCTTCTAAAGCAACCGAAGGATTAGTTGATGATTTGAAGCCTAAAGTGGAAAAAATTCAAGAATTAATTCCAATGAGACTATCTGAAGCAGAACCTAAAAAGAATTAAAAAAGTATAACTATGTCTAAATTTAAAAAGAAAAAATCAGGTGGTACACCTGCTATTTCAACAGCTTCGCTGCCAGATATTGTATTCATGCTTTTGTTTTTCTTTATGACGGCTACTACAATGAAAGATAGTGATTTGAAAATTGAAAACACTTTACCAAAAGCAAATCAAACAGCAAAATTGCACAAGAAACAATATGTAATGTATTTATACGCTGGAAAACCTAATGAAAGATATGTTACTACTTTAGGTAAATCTGATCGTATACAATTAGCTGATAAAATGGCTTCAACTGCGGATATTAAAAACTTTGTTATCTTAGAAAGAGCTAATAGAAATTCTGAAGATGAGAAATATTTAACTGCATCATTGAAGATTGATAAAAACGTAAAAATGGGTCTTGTAAGTGATATTAAATTAGAACTTCGTAAAATAGACCAATTAAAAGTAAATTATACTACTACACAAGGAAATCCTGTTGAGTAATTTATTTACTGATAAAGTATAAAAGGTACGCTTTGGCGTGCCTTTTTTTATTATTTTTATATAAAATTTATAAAATGCGATTTTTAGTAGTATTCTTTTTTATCGGTTTAAATTTTACCTTTTCACAATCTACAGAAAAGGTTGTAGATTCTTTATTTAGAGAAGACCAAATCTATTGCTCTGTATCGTATAATTTTTTACAAAATAAACCTGATAATTTTAGTCAGTATTCTTTTTCTGCTGGACTTACAGCTGGGGTTTTTAGAGATTTTCCAATTTCTAAAAATAGACATTGGTCCATTGCTCCAGGAATAGGTTATTCCTATAATGATTTAAAGCAAAATATTGATTTTTCTGCTGCTTCAAGTTCAAGTGCCGTCACTATTGTAAGGAGTAGAATGACGATTCATTATTTAGAAGTGCCTCTGGAAATTAGATGGAGAAATGCCTCGCCTGAAAGTCATAAATTTTGGAGAATTCACATTGGTTTTAAAGTGAGCTATTTATTAGGAGGAAAGTTTATCTACGAGTCTGATGCAATTGGGAATGGCGATTTTAAAATCAAAGAAGTTGCCAATGAATTGCAATATGGTGTTTATGTTGCTTTTGGTTTCAACACTTGGAATCCTTATATTTATTATGGTTTAAACCCAATTTTTGACAAAAACAAAACCACATTAGAAAATAATGTTACTGCTTTAAATGTGGGACTTAAATTCTATATTTTATAACCAGTAGCGGTATAAAAACAATTGCGGAGCCAACCCAATAACAATTCCAACAAGTAATTCTGGATAAGTGTGAGCTTTCATGTAAAGTCTTGAAGATGCCACTAATCCTATACTAACAATACAAAAAGAAATTAAGTTTACAAAAGGCAATTGATAATAAGAACTTAGTCCATAAATAAAAGCGGTTAAGGCGCTAATTCCTATCATGTGTAAACTTGCTTTAAATTTTATAATTACAGCCGTTAACACCAAAATAGAGCTAAATAATCCACCCAAGAAAAAGTAAAATAATTCGGTTGTGATTTCCTTTGAAACACTAAATTTTAATAAAACCAATAACAATATCGCCTGAACCGCAATTGGCATTTGTCTTTCTTTCAAAGTGGCTTCTGTAAATGAAGTAACTACTCCTAGTGAACGAAATAAAAAGTAGATAGATAACGGCAAAAGCAAAGTCAAAATAATCACTTGAATGAGTGTTACATAAATTTGCGAATCATAAAAATAACTGCGTGTAACTAAAAAATAAAAAAGCGTACCATAAATAGAAATAAATATGGGATGAAATATATAAGAAAACACGGGAAGTATTTTTTTTAAATCCATTTTTTGCTTAGATTTTCTTTCTCAAACGCGCCACAGGAATGTCTAATTGCTCTCGGTATTTTGCAATTGTTCTTCTAGCAATTGGATACCCTTTTTCTTTTAAAATTTCTGCCAATTGATCGTCTGGTAAAGGTTTTTTCTTGTCTTCTTCAGCGATTACTTGCTGTAAAATATTTTTTATTTCAATTGTAGAAACTTCTTCACCTTGGTCATTTGTCATCGATTCACTAAAAAACTCTTTGATTAATTTCGTACCATAAGGTGTGTCAACGTATTTGCTATTTGCCACACGTGAAACGGTTGAAATATCTAAACCAACCATATCGGCAATATCTTTTAAAATCATTGGACGAAGTTTAGTTTCTTCACCATCTAAAAAGTATTCTTGCTGATAAAACATAATTGCATTCATGGTCACATATAATGTTTCCTGACGCTGCTTAATCGCATCAATAAACCATTTTGCTGAATCTAATTTTTGCTTGATAAACTGCACCGCGTCTTTTTGAGATGTTGACTTTTCAGAAGTGTCTTTATAACTTTGCAACATTTCCTGATAGTCTTTAGAAACGTGCAATTCTGGAGCATTTCTTCCGTTTAATAGTAACTCTAATTCGCCATCAACAATTCGTATCGTAAAATCGGGAACAATGTGTTCTACCATTTTTTGATTGCCATCAAAACTACCACCTGGTTTTGGATTCAGTTTTTCAATTTCATCAATTGCTTTTCGTAATTGTTGTTGCGAAACATCAAATTTTTGTAACAATTTATCATAGTGTTTTTTGCTGAATGCTTCAAACTGTTGTTCAATCACATTAATAGCTAAAACTACTGAATCTGATGGTGT
Source organism: Flavobacterium sp. N2820 (assembly GCF_025947285.1). Taxonomy (NCBI): domain Bacteria; kingdom Pseudomonadati; phylum Bacteroidota; class Flavobacteriia; order Flavobacteriales; family Flavobacteriaceae; genus Flavobacterium; species Flavobacterium sp. N2820. Next base: position 2,598,800 of record NZ_CP110008.1, read on the forward strand.
TTTGTGTTTTAATTGTAACAATAAACATTCTTGTAGATCACGAGCGCCAACTCCAACGGGTTCTAATTCTTGTACCAGATGCAAAATTCGTTCTACTGTGGTTTCGTCAGTATAAATACCTTGGGTAAATGCCATATCGTCCACAATATCTTGAGTGGTTCTTCTGATATAACCCATATCATCGATACTTCCTACTAGAAATTCAGCAATATCACGTTCATCATCGGTCAAAATAAAAGTATTTAACTGATTGATTAAATCTTGATGAAAGCTTACAGGAGCAGCAAACGGAAGTGATTTGTCATCATCATCGTCGCTATAATTGTTAGTTTGATATTTGTAGTCTGGCGTCTCATCATTGCTTAAATACTCGTCAATATTGATGTCTTGCGCGTCGATGTGTTCATTATCAAAATCATCATAATCGTCGTCGTTGGTGTTTACTTCGTAATCATCCATTTCGTAATTATCTTCCTTACTGCTTTCTTCTAAAGCAGGGTTTTCAACTAATTCTTCCTGAAGACGTTGCTCAAAAGCTTGCGTAGGCAATTGAATTAACTTCATCAACTGAATTTGTTGAGGCGATAATTTTTGAGATAATTTGAATTGTAAACTGTGTTTTAACATCTTTTTATGTTTAAGAGTTTATCGTTTAAGAGTTTAAAAAGGATGAAATCAAACCTTATAAACTCTTAACCTTTTAAACTTATAACCTATTTTATTAGAATTCTGCGTTTTGTGGTGTTCTCGGGAATGGTATTACGTCTCTAATATTAGTCATGCCGGTTACAAAAAGTACTAATCTTTCAAAGCCTAATCCAAATCCTGAGTGCACTGCCGAACCGAATCTTCTTGTGTCTAAATACCACCAAAGTTCTTCTTCGTCGATTCCTAAGGCTTTCATTTTTTCTACTAATACATCGTAACGCTCTTCTCTTTGCGAACCTCCAACAATTTCTCCAATTCCAGGGAATAAGATATCCATAGCTCTAACGGTTTCTTTTCCGGGTTCGGTATTGTCGTTTAAACGCATGTAAAATGCTTTAATTTTTGCAGGGTAATCAAATAAAATTACTGGACATTTGAAGTGTTTTTCTACTAAGAAGCGTTCATGCTCACTTTGTAAATCTGCACCCCATTCGTTAATAAGGTATTGAAATTTTTTCTTTTTGTTTGGTGTTGAATCTCTTAAAATATCAATAGCTTCAGTATAAGAAACACGTTTGAAGTTGTTGTCTAATACGAAGTTTAATTTTTCTAATAAAGCCATTTCGCTACGATCAGCTTGTGGTTTTGACTTTTCTTCTTCTAGTAATCTGCCTTCTAAGAATTTTAAATCATCGGCACATTTTTCAACTGTATATTTGATAACGTATTTGATGAAATCTTCAGCTAAATCCATATTGTCAGCCAAATCATTGAAAGCAACTTCTGGTTCAATCATCCAAAACTCTGCTAAGTGACGAGACGTATTAGAATTTTCTGCACGGAATGTTGGTCCAAAAGTATAAATTTGACCTAACGCCATAGCGAAAGTTTCACCTTCTAATTGTCCAGAAACGGTAAGATTTGTTTCTTTTCCGAAGAAATCTTCTTTGTAATTAACTTTTCCTTCCTCTGTTCTTGGTGTGTTGTCAAATGGTAAAGCAGTTACTTTAAACATTTCTCCTGCACCTTCTGCATCAGAACCTGTAATAATAGGAGTGTTTACATAGAAAAAACCTTTTTCTTGAAAATATTGATGTACCGCAAACGCCAAAGTTGAACGCACGCGCATAATTGCTCCAAAAGCATTTGTTCTTACGCGCAAGTGTGCATTTTCTCGTAAAAATTCAAGTGAATGTTTTTTAGGTTGCATAGGAAATTTTTCCGCATCGCTATCGCCTAAAATCTCTAATTTTGTTACTTGAATTTCTACTTTTTGCCCAGCACCTCGGCTTTCTGCCAATGTTCCTGTAACGCAAATAGCTGCTCCAGTTGTAATTCTTTTTAAAGTTTCATCAGGTGTGTTTTCAAAATCAACAACACATTGAATATTATGAATGGTTGAACCATCGTTCAACGCAATAAATTGATTGTTTCTAAATGTTCTAACCCAACCTTTAGCGGTTACTTCATGTACTATTTTCGTGCTGTTTAAAAGGTCTATAACTTTTGAATGTTTCATTTTCGGTTAATTATTAAAATACAAATATACTATTTCTCGTTTGAATTTTCTTCTTCAATATCTTCGGCTAAAATATCTAATGTTGGTTCCAAAAATTCTTTTTCGTTAGCGATTGTTTTTTCTAAGGATAATAACAAAGCTGGTAATACAATTAAGTTGGAAAGCATTGCGAAAAGTAAAGTTGTTGCAACTAATCCGCCTAAAGCAACAGTTCCTCCAAAACTTGATAATGTAAAGACAGAAAACCCGAAAAACAATACTACTGAAGTGTAAAACATACTAATTCCTGCTTCTTTTAATGTGTTGTAAACGGAGCGTTTTATTTTCCAATCGTTTCCTTTTAACTCTTGGCGGTATTTTGCTAAAAAGTGAATGGTGTCGTCAACTGATATTCCGAAGGCAATGCTAAATACTAATATTGTTGATGGTTTAATCGGGATTCCTAAAAAGCCCATTAATCCTGCAGTAATAACCAATGGTAAAATGTTAGGTAATAATGATATTAATATCATTTTAAAAGATCGAAACATATATGCCATTAACAATGCAATCAAAACAATTGCAAATAAAAGTGATTGTACTAAGTTTCCGATTAAATAATGTGTTCCTTTTTCAAAAACATAGGCTTTTCCAGTTAGTGAAACTTCATAACGCTCTTTTGGAAAAATATGATTGATTTTATCTTGTAAGCGTTCTTCAATCTTTTCCATTCTATCAGTTCCAATATCTCTCATAAAAGTCGTAATGCGAGCATATTGGCCTGTACTGTCAACATAGCTTTTCAGCATGTTTTCATTTCCTTTTTTAGTCGAATTTTTGATATATGATAAAATAAAGGCTTCTTCTTGTTTTGTTGGTAATTCGTAAAATTCAGGATTCCCGTTATAATAGGCTTGTTTTGAATACTTTACCAAATTTACAATAGATACAGGTTTTGATAATTCTGGAATCTCTTCAATTGTTTCTTGAAGTTCTTCAATTCGTTTCAGAGTAACCGATTTTAACGCACCTTTAGGTCGTTTTGTATTAATTACAATTTCTAATGGCATTACACCATCAAATTCTTTTTCATAAAATAAAATATCGTTATAGAACCCAGTTTTCTTAGGCATATCTTCAATAATACTTCCAGAAACTTTGATTTGGTAAATTCCAATAATTCCTAAAACCAATAATCCAATAGCAGTTGAGAAAACAGCTACTCTGTGATGTCTTATGGTGTTTTCTATCCAATTAATAAATGAAGCCATATAATTTTTACCTAGATGTGCCAAGTGTTTTTCTTTTGGCGCAGGCATGTAACTATATACAATAGGAATTATGATTAAGCAAAGGAAGAACAAGAAGACAATATTCAACGAGGCTACAATTCCAAATTCTTTTAGTAGTGTACTATCGGTAAAAATGAAAGTTCCAAAACCAGCAGCTGTGGTTAAATTGGTTAGTAATGTTGCGTTACCTACTTTAGAAATTACACGTTGTAACGATTTTGCTTTGTTACCGTGGTTTTTAATTTCTTGTTGGTATTTATTGATTAAGAAAATACAGTTAGGTATTCCAATTACAATAATTAATGGCGGAATAATCGCAGTTAAAACCGTGATTTCGTAATTTAAAAGTCCTAAAGTCCCAAAAGACCACATTACACCAATTACTACAACAAACATTGAAATTAGTGTAGCTCGAACACTTCTAAAAAAGAAGAAAAAAAGCAATGATGTAATTCCTAACGCAGCTCCAACAAATAAACCAATTTCATCGATGATACTTTTTGCATTTAATGTTCTAATGTATGGCATTCCCGAAACACGAAGGTCCATACCAGTTTCTTTTTCAAAAACTGCAATTTTTTCGTCGCTTAAATATTTTTCAATAAAGTCTTTACGTGCTTTTGTATTTACAATTTTTTTATCCATGTAAATTGCAAACCGAACAGCTCCAGTTTCTTTATTGAACAACATACCTTCATAAAAAGGTAAGTTGTTATAGAATTCTGATTCTTTCACTTTTAGATAAGCATCAGAAATACTATCGTTATTGATGAAAGGGACTAATTTGAATTTTTGAGCAATAGTGTCTTTGCTTAAAACTTTTAAATCTTCAATAGACAGCGTTAATTCAACTGCTTTATCTTTTTTAATAGTCTCAACAAATTTCTCCCAAGCTTTAATGTTTTTTTCGGTAAAGAAATTTTTGTCTTTGAACCCTAGAACGACTAAATTTCCTTCTTCTCCAAATTTATCTAAAAATGATTTGTATTGAATGTTTACTTCATGATCATCAGGTAATAAGTTAGCTTCAGTAAAGGTAAAACGCATGTTTTGCCACTGAAAACTCATAAAAACGGTAAAAAGTAAAACAAGAACTAATAAAAAAACGCGGTTTCTTAAAATTCTACTGGCAATATAATCCCAAAAACTGGTGCTTAACCACTTTAACATCTCTCAAAAATTAGTGTGCAAAGGTACTGATTTTTGCTTAATTTATTGGTTTAGAATGTGAGATTTAAGTTAATTTTAAAAGCCTAAATCCAAATAGTAAGAAACTTTTATGGCAATATTGTCGTCAAAGTTAGCCAATTGATTTGGGCCGTATCTGTAAAACGCAACCAAGCCAATTCCTTTAAATATTTTATTTAATTCGATGCCGCTTTCAAAAAAGCCTTCTTCCATGGTTTTGTATGTAATACCTAAATGTTGGTTATTTTTGTCGATTGAGCCAATTGCCATTCGGGAAACCACAGTGATTTCAGGATTAATTTTGTATCCTAATCTAATTTTGTTAAACGTGTGTTTTAGTTGTAATGAAGCGTATTTATTGGAGAAGAATTCGTTAAAATACATGGTTTCAAAACTATTTTTTCCTGCAAAAGTTATTCGTTGTAAAATAGCATCACGATTCAAATTATTGGGAACAATACTGTATAAATGCGTAATAGGAACATCGCCAAAAGCAATACCAGTTTGGAATAAAACAGTACTTTTTTGACCCGATAAATAGGGTAATTCATAGTATGTTTTGAAATCTATTTTGGAAAATTCAAAATCATTGCCAATAACATCGGGAAGTGTTTGGGTGTATTGAATTGAGAATTTTGGATGCCGTTTTTCCATCTCAATTTTCCCCATAGGCGTTTGCATGTAATTGCTAAATGGATTCCACTGAAAGCCTAATTGAACCGTTGTAATATTGTAATCTGTATAAGAAACACCATTGTTTACAAATGTATAATTGAATAAAGGTGTTATTTGACTTTGAGCAAGTGCAAAATAACTAGTTGTTTTTCGTACTATTTTACTTTCTACAAAAATCGAGCTCGCTTTACTATTGTAAAAAGTAGAAATATTAATTGGTCGAGGATCATAGATTTTAAATCTGCGCGAATCGGTAGCAAAATTGGTTTGTGCAATTTCATTGATGTCGTCAGAATAGGAAGCACTTATCCATGTTTCAGAATTTTTGTGCGCTAAATAGGAAGGCGTAATTCCGAACTTAAATTCGGTGTCTTTTAGACCATAGGCTCCATAAAAGGCCACTTTATATTTTTGAGATAATTTATCGTTTGTGATGCCGCCTAATCCTAATCTAAATCCTTCAAAATTATTATATTTAATAATACTTCTTAGGTCAACATCAACAACAGATATAGGAAAATAACCGTTAATGATTTTTTTACCCAAAAGGATTTTATGCTCTATTTTTTCTGACATAGATAAACTATCAATAGAAGTGTACGTTCTCAGTTTTCTCTTGTCTATCGTATCTTTAGCGACTGTGTTCCAAAAAGCAGCAGGTTTCTTGAGGCTACTTTCTGGGACTTCGATTTTTACATAGGGTTTTGTTATGGTTATTGGTTGATTGATTTCAATGTCATACGGAGTAGATTCTATTTGTAAATAAGCTTGATCAGTTGCATTTTTATTTTCAATTTCTTCCAATGAAGAACTAAATTTAATTGTACCACCTAATATGTTTAAATCTTCATAATTATTACCTTTTAATACTTTAAAAATACGCTTTTCAGGAAACCAAATGTTGTGTTCTTTAAGAAAATTAAAACTATAAGTTGCATTTATGTTTACTATGCCATAAATTCGATAATATGCTTTTGAAATCGCAAAAGTCTCGGTATCAATGTATAGTAATCCTCTTAATCTATTGGCGTTTAGTTTTTTAGGTTGAAAATAGATACGAAATGCTTTTCTGCCTTGAATAGAAACGGTATCAATCAGTTTATAGGAGTATAATCTGCGACCATAGTTTGAAATTGGATTTTGAACGGGAATTTCAAGTATTTCAAATGGATTTTCGTATACCGAATAGGAGACTAATTTTAATCCGAGATATTCATAAAGAGGTTGTTCAAAGCCAGCCATTCTACTTGCGAGAATCGTTTCTTTGCTTCTTTTATTTGCATATTGAATTAGGTTAACTTTTTCAGTTTGATATAAATGTTGTTTTGTAATTAACTTTTTAAATTTATAATTGGTAGAATCTAGTTTTAGTAATGGTTTTCTAAGAAATCGATTTTTATAAATAGTGTCAATTTTATTCGAAATACTGTCTGGATTCGCCGTTACATATAAATATTCGTAGTTTTTGTATTGAAAACTCGACAAGGCTTTTTCAGGCTCATTGTTTTTTTTATTCTCAATTACTTTTTTAATGATATTATTTACTTCAATTTCAGAATAGACTTCTGCTTTTTTATCATTTAAATCTGTAATTAATTTAATTGTAAGAATAGAATTGTTCTTTGAAGCATAAACAATTTTTTCATAATAGCCTTTATAATTTACTTTAATTGGAAGTTTTGAATCTTTTATTTCCAATGAAAATTTTCCTTCCCAATCAGCTGTAATAGTTGCTTTGTTATAGGAAATCGATGCAAACGCTATAGGAATTGCATTGTCAAAATCGATAATTTGTCCTTTAATTTTGTTTTGTGCGAGTAAGCTAGGGGTACTAATAAAACACAAAAAAAGCCAAAAATAGTTCATGTAAGTTTATTGAAGTATTTCACAAAGATATTTAAAATAAAAAGTCCCGAGTGTTAATCGGGACTTAAATTTATACTTTCATAATTTCAGCTTCTTTAACCGCTAAAAGTTCATCTATTTTTTTGATGAAAGAATCGGTTAATTTTTGTACATCTTCTTCTGCTTTTTTACAAATATCTTCAGCAGTTCCATTTTTTTCTTCTTTTTTAATGTCTGAATTAGCATCCTTTCGGTGATTTCTAATTCCAATTTTTGCATCTTCCGCTTCCGCTTTTGCTTGTTTTACTAAGTCGCGTCTTCTTTCTTCTGTTAAAGCTGGAATATTGATGATGATGTTGTCACCGTTGTTCATTGGGTTTAACCCTAAATTAGCAATCATAATTGCTTTTTCAATAGGATGCAACATGTTTTTTTCCCAAGGTGTAACAGTTAATGTACGCGCATCTGGTGCATTAATGTTTGCTACTTGCGATAATGCTGTTTGAGAACCATAATAATCAACAAAAACACCACCTAACATTTGAGGTGAAGCTTTTCCAGCTCTAATGTTTAAAAATTCTTTCTCTAAATGCGCAACAGAACCTACCATAGCTTCTTTTGCACTGTCTAAAATAAAGTTAATTTCTTCTGTCATCTCTCTTTGGATTTTTAGATTGTTGGATTTTTAGATTTTCAGAATGTATAAATAACCAGATTTTAAAAGTCTAACTATCTAATGTTCTAAAAAGTCTAATTATCTAATTATATTGTTACTGTTGTTCCGATAGTTTTTCCTTCGCACACTTTTAATAAATTGCCATCTTTGTTCATATCAAACACAATAATTGGTAATTTATTTTCTTGACTCAATGTAAAAGCGGTTGTATCCATTACATTTAGTCCTTTTGCTAATACATCTTCAAACGAAATAAAGTCAAATTTAACGGCATCTGCATTTTTTCTGGATCAGAGGTGTATACACCATCCACACGAGTTCCTTTTAAAATTACATCAGCACCAACTTCAATTCCTCTAAGAACTGCAGCAGTATCTGTTGTAAAATATGGGTTTCCTGTTCCTGCACCAAAAATTACGATTCTACCTTTTTCTAAATGACGTGTAGCTCTTCTTTTGATGTAAGGTTCAGCAATTGCTTCAATTTTTAAAGCCGTTTGTAAACGCGTTTGCATTCCAGCTTCTTCTAAAGCGCCTTGTAGAGCCATTCCATTAATAACTGTTGCTAACATTCCCATGTAATCACCTTGCACTCTATCCATTCCGTTACTTGCACCAGCTACACCTCTAAAAATGTTTCCACCACCAATAACGATAGCGATTTCTACACCTTTATCGTGAATTTGTTTTATCTCTTCAGCATACTCAGCCAAGCGTTGTGGGTCAATTCCATATTGTCTGTCGCCCATTAAAGCTTCACCGCTTAATTTTAGAAGAATTCTTTTGTACTTCATCGTGTGTTGTATTATTTGTGGTGCAAATATAGTTAAATAGCTTTTTTCTAAAAAAAATGTTTTAACATTTATGTTGCTAAATTTTGAAATGCTTTTTTTGCTTCATTGTAACCGCTTTCAAATATTAAATCCATCTTAGCTTTATTGGTTTCAAACGTACTAAATTTAGTCAATTCTTTAGGTTCAATGATTAAATCGCAATGATTAAATTTTTGAAGATTTGAATTAGCAGTCAATAATTCTAATGCTCTATAGGTTACTGATTTGATTGAATTTAAATTTTTTGCTTCAATGTTTTGAACGGGACTCACATAAACACCAATAATTGAATCGCATTTTCCTTGTAATAAATCAGCAGGAAAATGATTCAAAATACCGCCATCACTGTATAATTTCTCTTTTATTATGTATGGTGATATCATCCCAGGAACAGCCGTTGAAGCCAAAACAGCATCAACAATTCTGGTTTCGGGACTAAAAATTTTCAGCTTGCCTTTTACCATATCAGTTGCGGTAATGTAGGTCGGAATTTTGAGTTCACTAAGTGTAGTAGTTTCTCCAAAAATTTCCTCAAAATATTTTTTAAACGAGTCTGAATCTACAATTCCAGGTTTCTTAAACGTAAAGTGTTTCCAATGAAAAAAGTAAATGGACTTGAAAAAATCTAAAATTTCTTCAGGTTTTTTGCCAAAAGCATACATACTTCCTACAATTGCGCCCGCACTAGAACCTGAAATACAAGCAGGTTCAATACCTTGTTCTGCTAAAAATTTTAGTACTCCAGCATGAGCGATGCCTTTTGAACCGCCACCAGAAAGCGCTAATCCGATTGATTTTGAAGTTAAATCCATATGTAACAATTCTTACATTTAATTTCCAAAATTAGACTTAAATTTGTCAAATAAAGTTAATATGATGAAAAATACCATACAACAAACGTTACTAAATAGTTTTTCTTATTCGGAGTATAGAAAAAAAGTTACCGAATTAATTGCTGAAGGAAAATCAACAGGACATGAACAATCGAATGATTTATTGCATTATTCTGAATTGAATGAAGCCCGAATGAATCGTTTAGAAAAAACCATTGCAATTGTTGATGAAGTAAAAGCCAAATTAGAAAATTTAGATAAAAAGTATATTTGGTTAGTTTTAGCAGAAGGTTGGTGCGGTGATGCTGCGCAAGTTTTGCCTGTGATTCATAAAATGGCTGAAACCACAAATAAGGTTGAATTAAAAATTGCGTTACGCGATGATAACGATGCTTTAATGCAACATTTTTTAACGAATGGCGGAAAAGCCATTCCAAAATTAATCGTTTTAGATGCAGAAACTTCAGAAGTTATAGCTGATTGGGGACCAAGACCTCATGGTGCTAAACAATTGATTTTAGAGTACAAAGCTGCGCATGGTGTTGTAGATGAAACGGCCAAAATTGAATTGCAAAAATGGTATTTACACGATAAAGGAATTTCGATTCAGCATGAAATTGTGGAAATGCATGAAAATATTTTAGCGTAAGGTTCCAATAATCCTTAACTTATCAGAAGTGGAAATTCCACCAGGGTTGCAACCCAGTTGACCTTCTGGAATTTCCATTTGTAGATTTTCATAATAGTCTGCCCAAACTTCGAAATACTCATTTGATTTTGGCGATTTGAACGTCATCGGATACAAATCAAATAATGGTTTTTTGTATGCATGAAGAAATGCGTCATAAATTAATTCCGAACAGTAATATTTTCCATTGTTGTACAAATATTCATCATCATATGGAACGCCAACTTGTTGTAACGAAAATGAAATCGCCTCAGGAATGTATTTTCGGTATTTGCGTTTCAATCTTCCTACAAACATTTCTTCTGTAGTGTAGGTTTTAAAGGTTTCGAAAGATGTTATTTTAACTGCTTTTCCTGCGGCTTCAATTACGAAAACAGAATCATTTTTAATATACACCATTCCTAAATGGCTAAAATCTTTTCCTTGATAACCTTCCGTTACTTCGTTAATCGCTTCACAAAGTGGTCCGCAATTCATCGATTGGAATAAAATATCGCCCGTTTTTAGTTTTACATTTTGAGAAAACCCAAATTGAAACTGCAAAAAGAATAGAAGTAAAATTTTATTTTTCATCATGAAGTGATTGTTCAAAATCTTCGGGACTAACCGCATTTTCAACGCTATAATTTCCAATTTTTGTACGACGAAGCACTGATAAATGACCTCCAGATTGCAATGCTAATCCAAAATCGAAAGCTAACGATCGAATGTAAGTGCCTTTGCTGCAAGTAACTCTAAAATCTACTTCTGGTAATTGAATTCGTGTGATTTCAAATTCGTGAATGGTAGTTTTTCTCGATTGAATTTCCACTTCTTCACCTGCTCGAGCGTGTTCGTACAAACGTTTTCCGTCTTTTTTAATGGCAGAAAACACAGGTGGTTTCTGGTCGATTTCACCAATAAATTGTTTGGTGGTTTCTAAAATCAAGGCTTCTGTAATGTGTTCAGTTGGAAAAGTTGCATCTACTTCGGTTTCTAAATCATAGGAAGGTGTCGTTGCGCCTAAAACAATTGTTCCAGTATATTCTTTGGCCTGCGCCTGAATTTCAGTGATTCTTTTAGTAAATTTTCCCGTGCAAATAATCAATAAACCAGTTGCTAGTGGATCTAAAGTTCCGGCATGACCAATTTTGAATTTTTTAGGAAGATTCAATTCGTTTTTTAAAACATATTTTAATTTATTCACCGCTTGAAACGAGCTCCATTTCAAAGGTTTGTCGACTAAAATTACTTTTCCTTCTAAAATTTCTTCTGCATTCATTAGATAATAGTTAATTTTTGAACGAAGAAATGAATGAGTAGAATAGCAATTCCAGCTACAATTCGATAATAACCAAAAATTTTAAATCCGTGTTTGGTTAAAAACCCGATGAATGATTTTATGGCAATTAAAGCAACAATAAATCCGACCACATTTCCAATGATTAATAAATTGATTTGATCGTCTGAAAGGACAAAACCATCTTTGTGATAATCGTAAGATTTTTTCAAAGTTGCTCCCAACATGGTTGGAATGGCTAAGAAAAATGAAAATTCTGCAGCAGTTGTTCGGGATAATTTTTGTGTCATTCCGCCTACAATGCTTGCGCCACTTCTAGAAACACCCGGAATCATAGCTAAGCATTGAAATAACCCGATTTTAAAAGCCGTTAAATAAGAAATTTTGGTTTCTTCTGAATTACCAAACCATTCATCTACTTTTAACAATAAAATACCACCGATGATTAACGATACCGCTACTGTGATGGGATTTTCTAATAAACCGTCGATAAAATCACTTAATAACAATCCGAAAATTACGGCTGGAATAAAAGCAACCAATAATTTGAAGTAAAAATCAAGCGATTGAAAAAAACGTTTGAAATACAGAACAATTACCGAAAGTATAGTTCCTAGTTGAATAACAATTGTAAAAAGTTTAGTAAAATCGTCTTGCGCAATACCAAAAAATGAAGAGGCAATAATCATGTGTCCTGTTGATGAAACAGGTAAAAATTCGGTTATTCCTTCAATGATGGCAAGAATAATAGCTTGTAGTGCGTTCATTTGTTAGTTTTCAGTATTCAGTCTCAGTATTCAGTATTAATCTGCTAACTGCGACTGAATACTGAATACTGAACACTATTTTTTAGGATTTTTTAAAATGGAATAAATTGTAATTCCGAATCCAATTAAAACTACAGTTGGAGCCAAACGAATTCGTCTGAAACTAAAAATTTCTTTGTTAAACACATTAGGGTCATCGCTTCCGCCACCACTCATTAGAATAAATCCAAGCGCAATTACTGCCAATCCCACCAAAAGAATCTTGTAGTTAACTTTATTAAAAAGAAATTCAGGTTTGTTATTTTCGTTGTTCATAATTTTTTATTTAATTGTAAAATCGCAAATTGTTAATCATCAATCTCAAATTAATACAAATCATCTGTTTTTAAGTTTAAAAAACGTTGTGTAGCAAAGAAAGTGCTAATCCAAGTAATGATGATGCCCACAATTAGAACGCCCACAATTACAATTCCGATAGAAACATAATCTTTAGCAATTCCAAGGCTTGGAAATAAACCATCTACATAAATTACAACACCAATTAAACCCATAATTGCTAAAGCAGAACCAATTAAACCCAATTTGATACTGGTCCAAATGAAGGGTTTTCTAATAAAAGATTTAGTGGCGCCAACCATTTGCATCGTTTTAATTGTAAATCGGTGTGAATAAACAGAAAGGCGAAGAGAACTATTAATTAGTAGCATAGCAACTACAGTTAAAATTCCGCTAATAATTAAAATCCAAAAACTGATTTCTTTTACATTATTGTTTACTAAATCGACAAGTTCTTTGTCATAAATTATTTCGGTAACCATTTCATTTTTACGAATTGTACGCTCAATTTTTTTGATGCTATCTGTGTTAACGTAATCGCCTTTTAAGTGAATATCAAATGAATTTTGTAGTGGATTAAATCCTAAAAATTCCATAAAATCTTTGCCTACAATATCAACATTGTTTTTAGCAGCACTGTCCTTGTGAACAAATGCATAATCTTTAATGAATCTTGCATTTTTTAGTTCTACATCAAATGAATTTAACAAGCTATCATTTGCTTCATTGTTAAAGAAAACCGTCATAGGAATATTTTCTTTAAAATCATTTGATATTTTTTTAGAATTAATTACAAACAATCCTAATGTTCCCAAAAGGAATAAAACTAAAAAGATACTTAAAACTACCGAAAAGTAAGACGAAATTAAACGTCGCTTGTTGTAATTTTCAAATGATGATGCCATAAAAGTGTATTTAAGCCGTAAAAATAGTAAAGATATTTTGTTTACACAGAATATAACAACAAAGTTTTAACTTTAGTATTTATAATCATTATTTTTGTTTTCTAAATTTTGCAGTATGTCATTCAAAATTAACTTTTTTTCAATTGTTTTTTTATTCCATTTTCTTTCACTTTCGGCACAAGAAATTGCAATTCCTTTCCGCAATGGAAATTTATGGGGAATTTCTAATGAAGCTGGTAAAATGCTGATTGAACCCAAGTTTGATCAATTAGAATTTCCTAATTCTTATGAAAATGCAAACGATTATATGATTTCTAAACTAAATGGTTTAGAAGGATTGATTATTGATGGAAAAGAAATTTTAAAGCCAAAATACACATCTATTTATAATGACGATGGCTTTTTTAATGTAAGATCAACCGAAAATGGAAGCCAGCAAGACATTCTGTTGCCTGATGGAACTTCAATATTTGAAAAACCTTTTATAAATATCTTGTCTCGATTCGAAATTAACAAAAATCACAAATTATTTCATGTTTTGAATCAAAATTTAACCGAAAGCTTGTTTATTTATGATATGAAATTATTGAAAAAAGTACAAGTTTTGTATGACAATTACCATTCGATTTCGCTTTTTAAAACCAGAAATGAAATAACAAAAGTGAGTCAATTATATTTTTTGGTTAAAAAAACAGCAACTAGCAATTTACTTGTTGAAAATTGGACAAGTAATGCAATTCCACTGGTAAAAATCAATTCGGGCTTTCAGTATTTAAAAGAAGATGAATTCTTGCGGTTTTTTGCTGATAAATATTATTCAAGCAAAAATAATGATTATTATTCGGGTTCTGAAACTGGAGAAGTAATGGAAGTAGTAGAATATACTGGTTCATCAGATAGAATGGAAGATGCGCCAATGGCAATTCCTTATGATGAAAGAACAATTATTTCTGAAACTCAAGAATTCAAAGAGAAACATTGGAAACATAATTTGGTTGTAAAAGATAATAAACTCTTTATGGAAAGCTATGAAGATAGAAATTATAAAAATAAAAAAACAAAAGAAATTCCAGTTGAAATTCCAGCAAATGAAATCAAATTATCGTATGGCTCGTTTTATTTAAAAAAAGAAAATGGTTCTGATAATTATAGTAATTTCATTCGCTATCCAAAAAATGGTAAAACAATTGTTATTTTTCCATATGACATAAATACAAAAATTGAATTTGACTTTATTGATGAAAGAAGTTTTCAAATAAAGGAAAATAATAGTACAAAAGAAACCGTTTATTTGGTTGGAAAAAAAGACAAAAATAACCAATTAAAATATGGCTTGTATTCTAATGCAAGAAAGCAAATTATTGATTTTGAATATGACGAATTTACTAACATTCAACATTATTCTAATGATGGTACTTTTTTATTCAAAGTTAAAAAAAACAATAAATTTGGTGTCATTCAAGCAGATGGAAAAATTTTGTTGCCAGCAAATTTTAGCGATTTAAAGGAAGTGCACAACAACTATCGTTCTGGAACAAAAGTGTTTCAAATTCAAAACAACACAAAATTTGGATTAATTTATTTAACCAACTCTGAAATTAAAGCACTCGAACCTATTTTTGATTATCCAATAAAAGGAGTAATTCCAAAATATCCAGAATATAAAAACAACAAAATAAGTAGCGCTAAAAAAAATCCAAAAACCATCTCGCTCATTGAATTAAAAGATGAATCAGGAGAATTCATGGGTTATGCAGATTTCAATGGAAAACAATTTTTTAAAGACTAACACATGAAGAATTATTTATATATACTATTGTTTTTTTGCTCAATTTCTTCTGCTCAATATTATTCTGAAGGTGGCTATTTTGACATTAGATTATTAGAAACCAAAAACTTTGAAAATTTTTATTTTTCTGAATATGAATTTAATCCTGCAGAAAACGCAAAAACATTGGCAGAAATAGAAAAAACAGCCAAAGAAAACCAGTTTCCTATTGTTAGATATGATATTTCAAAAGGTTCTAGTAAATATGCTCAAGTTACTATTTATGTTAACAACAAACTTTTTTCATTTTCTAAATTCTCAAACGGATTACTAGAGGGGAAAAAAATAATTTATCATGGAAATGGAAATCCTTTTTATGAAATGGAATATGTAAAAGGCAAAGCCAATGGAAGTGCAAAAATTTATGACGAAAAAAACCAATTAGCCTTTGAAACCGAGTATAAAAACAACGTAAAAGAAGGAAAAAGAATATTTTATATCAACAAAAGAGGATTTATAAGTATTGAAGCAATTTATAAAAATGATAATATTATAGGTGATTTAATCATTACAAAAGAATATGGTGATGTGTATCATTATCCAAACGACTTAAAAAATGGAAAAGTGAAGCGTTTTTACCAAAATAAATTAGTTGAAGAATATAATTTGGTGGCAGGTGAACTTCATGGAACAGCTATAATTTATAATATTGGAAATGATAAAATGTATGCCAAAATTCCATTCACATTTGGATTAAAAAATGGGATTGTCGAATATTATGATAGAAATGGCGAATTGTTGTCTAAATGCGAATACAAGTTTGGTAAAAAAATTGGGAAACATGAAAAATATTCTCATGATTCAAAATTAGAAAATGTTGAATATTATGATGAAAATGGCAATAAAACGGGAACTTGGATGAAGTATAATTATGATAAAAAATATATTGAAACTACTTATAATACTGACGGTTCTTATAAAACAACAACTTATGATAACAATGAAAATATCAAATCCATTTCAAATTATAATGCTAATAATTCCAATACAGGAGTAACACAAAATTTTAATAACGGAATATTAGAAAGTGAAATATTCAAAGTTGGACATACCACAAAATGGTCAAAAATGTACTATGAAAACGGCAAAGTATTTTCAACAGAAACGAAAAAAGGTGAAAACTTCGAACGAGAATTTTTTGATAAAGAAGGAAAAACAATCCACATAAATCAGGTTAATGATTCAGGAAAACGTATTGGAATTCATAAAAATGGCTATTTGAAAAATGATGAAATGAATTTCTATGACGAAACACATTACGACGAAAATGGAAAAAAAATAAAATGGATTTATTTTACATCAAAAGGCAAAAATGAATACCAATACAGAAACGAACAACCACACGGAAAAAGAACAGAGTATGACCTTGACGGTAAAATAATATTAGAAACCTATCATTATGAAACCAAAGGAAAATCAAAAATTGTATCCAAAGAAGAATTTATTAAGCTAACCAAGAATGAAAAAAAATAAACACAAATTACTCATAACTTTTATAGTTTTAGTTCAATGTCTTGGATATTCACAACACAATTATTTTCCATATCGAGAAGGTAATTTATGGGGATTTTGCGATGAAAGTGCACAAATAATTTTGCAACCCACTTTTACAAATATTGAGAGAAGCATATATGAAAAAGGGTATTATGAAATTAGCAATGGAGAAAAAAAAGGATTGTTTTATAATTCAAAAATCATAATTCCAGCTGAATATGAAAATATTAAAATTTACAGAAAGGGAATAATTATTACCGAAAACAAAGAAAATGGGGCAACTGTTTTTAAAGTTTTTAATGCGGATGGAAGTTTACTGATCCAAAATAAATTTCGCTTCATCGGTTTAATGGAAGGATATAACTATTCATACAGTAATTTTATCAAGGGGTTTTATTTGAAAGATATTAATAACAAACATTCCTATGTTAGTGTCGATTTTTACAATCAAAATAAAATTAATTATCTTATAGAAAATGTATATAGTTTAGAAATTGATCAAACGAAATCAAATTTTAGAGTTGATGTTGTAAAAATAAAAAAAACAGAAAAAAGCAATGAAGAATTGGTTTTTATTAAAAAAGAGGAAGACGCTATTTCGGTATTAGATGAAAATGCCAAACAAAACTTCCTAAAAAAACAATCATCAAATGATTATGAACCACATACTGATGTTGCCGAGGATGTGCCTTTTGAAGTTTTAAATATTGTAACACACAATTATATAATTAATCAAAATGGAATCGAAATTAATTATAAAAAACAAAGAGCTCCCAAATCAAAACAAAATCAAAAAATTGTAGATTTTCCTTTTAAGGCCAATTTTCAAACAGTAACCCTTACCAATGGATTTACAGAACAAAAAATTAATGATACAATAAATAGATATTCTAATATCATCGTTTTTAAACAAAAAAAGAGAACAGGTTTTTTCTTTAAATATCCATTTGAAAAAGGAAACTTGTATGATTCTCTCCAAATAATGAAGTCAATTAAAAATTACGATACCGAATCCAATTACATCAAAGTCGGAATTTTTAACAAAAAAACAAAAAAGATGAATTTTGGAGTAGTTAATTTGTATCAAAATGAAATCATCCCCATAGAATTTGACGATATTGTTTTAGGGTATCATTTCAATTACTATGGTTTTAAAAGAGAAAAAGCGTTCCTAGTAAAGAAAGACAATTTTTATGGTTTAATCAATGATAAAAAAGAACAATTGCTTCCTGTTGTTTATGACTATATTTCAGACACAAACAAAAATGATGATTTTCTTTTAGTGAAGAAAAGCAATCAATATGGAGCTTTGGTTAATTATTATAATGGGAAAAAATATAACGCTGAACTACTTCCTACTTTTTTTGATTACAAAATAAAAGAAATAGTTTTAAAAAGCACTTTACAAAAAATATACCCAGAAAATGTAGTTCAAGCCATTGATTATATAATTTTAGAAGACCAAAATGGAAACTTCAAAGGATATGCCAATCCAAACGGAACACTATATTTTAAAGATTAGTTTTATAAAAGTTTTATAAAACGTATTTTTGCACCGAAAAAAAATAGAAGTCAGTCGCAGTCACAGTCATCAGTTGTTTTAATTGAGACTGAAAACTGAGACTGAAAACTGAGACTGAAAACTGAAAAATGAAATACCACCACGAAAAAATCGAAGCCAAATGGCAACAATATTGGGCAGAAAATCAAACTTTTGCTGCATCTAACCATTCTGAAAAACCAAAATACTATGTATTAGACATGTTTCCTTATCCTTCTGGTGCGGGTTTACACGTTGGGCATCCGCTAGGTTACATTGCTTCTGATATTGTCGCAAGATATAAAAGACATCAAGGGTTTAATGTGTTGCATCCGCAAGGGTATGATTCATTTGGTTTGCCAGCCGAACAATATGCGATTCAAACAGGACAACATCCTGCTGATACCACTCGAATGAATATTGAAGGTGGCATCGATAAATCAGGAAATACCATTCAAGGCTACAGAAATCAGTTAGACAGAATTGGTTTTTCTTTCGATTGGAGTCGTGAAGTGCGTACTTCTAACCCCGATTATTACAAGCATACGCAGTGGATTTTCATTCAATTATTCGAATCATGGTACAATAAAAATTCGGATAAAGCAGAAAGCATTTGCACGTTAATCCAAGAATTTGAAAAAAACGGAAATGCCAATGTAAATGCAGTTTGTGATGATAATATTGCGCCATTTTCAGCAGAAGATTGGAAATCATTTTCATCGTCAGCACAACAAAAAATACTTTTACAATATAGATTAACCTATTTAGCCGAAACCGAAGTCAATTGGTGTGCGGCTTTAGGAACCGTGTTAGCGAATGACGAAATTGTAAACGGCGTTTCAGAGCGTGGTGGACATCCAGTAGTTCGTAAGAAAATGACACAATGGAGTATGCGAATTTCTGCTTACGCGGAACGTTTATTGCAAGGTTTAAACGAAATCGATTGGAGTGAATCGATCAAAGAATCGCAGCGTAATTGGATTGGAAAGTCAGTTGGAGCAATGGTTTCGTTCAACGTAAATAATCATAATGCGAAAATTGATGTGTTTACAACACGACCTGATACGATTTTCGGAGTTACCTTTATGACATTAGCGCCAGAGCACGATTTGGTTTCACAAATTACTACTCCAGAACAAAAAGCAGCAGTTGAAGCCTATGTAGAAGCAACTGCAAAACGTTCAGAACGTGAAAGAATGGCAGATGTAAAGACCATTTCAGGCGTTTTCACAGGTGCTTATGCAGAACATCCTTTTACAAAAGAACCTATTCCAGTTTGGATTGGCGATTACGTGTTAGCAGGTTACGGAACGGGTGCGGTTATGGCGGTTCCTTGTGGGGATGAGCGTGATTATGCTTTCGCGAATTTCTTCAAAGGAACTAATGGAATGCCAGCAATTAAGAATATTTTCAACCAAGATATTTCACAAGCCGCTTTTGGAGAAAAAGGTGGTTTTGAATTGGTAAATTCTGATTTCTTAAACGGATTGGATTACAAAAACGGAACGAAAAAAGCAATTGAAGCTTTAGAACAATTAGGTGCAGGAAATGCGAAAGTAAATTACCGTTTACGTGATGCCGTTTTCTCTCGCCAAAGATATTGGGGTGAACCTTTTCCAGTATATTATGTGAATGGTTTACCACAAATGATTGACAAAAAACACTTGCCAATTGTTTTACCAGAAGTCGAAAAATATTTACCAACCGAAGACGGTCAACCACCATTAGGTAACGCAACCGTTTGGGCATGGGATAGTGTTCAGTGTTCAGTGGTTAGTAATCAGTTAATAGATAACGTGAAAGTTTTCCCGTTAGAATTAAACACGATGCCAGGTTGGGCAGGTTCTTCATGGTATTGGATGCGCTATATGGATGCGCATAATACAGAAGAGTTTGCGAATGAAGAAGCTTTAAAATATTGGGAAAGCGTAGATTTATACATTGGCGGAAGCGAGCACGCAACCGGACATTTATTGTATTCTCGTTTTTGGAACAAATTCTTAAAAGACAGAGGTTACGCCCCAACAGAAGAACCATTCAAAAAACTGATCAATCAGGGAATGATTTTGGGAGAAAGTGCTTTTCTATATATTTTACAAGCTAAATTTGGTGATAAAAGTGGTAATATCCAAGTAATAGTTTCTAAAGAATTGTATTCAGAGTTTATTAATGGCGGAAGTATTGATGTTTTACCTAATAAATTAGAAGTTTTTCTCAAAGAAAGTATGAACTTTCACTTGGAATTTAACCAAGATTTGAAAGGTTTGCCATTTAATTTTATTTGTTACAAAACTCCTGTTGATGTAAATTATGTTAATTTAAAAAATGAAATTATTGTTGATGAACTAAATGACGACAATAGATATAAAATAGATATTTTGAATTCTTCATACTTCGATGGTGACTCTATTATAAAAGGAGATGATATTAAAATACTTTCTGTTTATAGAGAAGTAGAAAAAATGTCGAAATCGAAATACAATGTAGTTTCGCCAGATGATATTTGTGAAGAATATGGAGCCGATACGTTGCGTTTATACGAAATGTTTTTAGGACCATTAGAGCAATCTAAACCTTGGAATACAGCAGGGATTACTGGTGTTTCTGGTTTCTTGAAAAAATTATGGAGATTATACTTTGATGACAATGGTTCCGTAATTGTAAATGATGAACCAACGGCAGAAATGTATAAATCGTTACATAAAACCATCAAAAAAGTAACAGAAGACATTGAGAATTTCTCTTTCAATACGTCGGTTTCTCAGTTTATGATTTGCGTGAACGAATTACAACAATTAAAATGCAATCACCGCGCTATTTTAGAGCCATTAGCTATTTTAGTTTCACCTTATGCACCACATATCGCTGAGGAATTATGGAGCGCTTTAGGTCATGAAGGTTCAATTGCAACCGTTGCTTTTCCAAAATTTGAAGAGAAATATTTAGTCGAATCTGAAAAAGAATACCCAGTTTCGTTCAATGGAAAAATGCGATTTACGATTAAATTACCATTGGATTTAACGACAGCTCAAATTGAAGAAATCGTAATGGCGGATGAAAGAACTCAAGCGCAATTACAAGGTGCTTCTCCAAAAAAAGTAGTTGTTGTACCAGGAAGAGTTATAAACTTTGTAGTGTAAACTTAAACACAATCTTGTCATGCTGAAAGCATCTTTTAGATTTCTTGATTGACTTTTAGAAACTCTTTCAGAGTGACAAACTATGTGAATAACATTAAACCGCAGATTCGTAGATTGATTTAAAATCAGCGAATCTGCGGTTTTTTCTTCTTGTTTTTGTAACATTTTTCATTTTTTACGTATAATAGATAAACTAAAAAACTATAAAAATGGAAAAAAGAAACGTTGGAAAAATAATTGCTGGAGTTGTAGTCATTGCATTTGTGTTTATTGCCGCTTTAATGTTTGGTTTGCCAAGATATAACGTGTGGCAACAAGAAATGGCAGGAAAAGCAGAAATGGCAAAAGCCGAGCAAAATCGTAGAATTTTAGTAGAAGAAGCAAAAGCCAAATTAGAAGCCGAAAAATTAAACGCACAAGCCGAAATTGAACGCGCAAAAGGGATGGCAGAAGCCATGAAATTAGAAAATGGAACGTTAAGCGAAACGTATAACCAATATTTATTCATTAGAACGTTAGAGAAATTAGCAGATAAAGGCGATTTACCACAAATTATCTACGTACCAACTAATGGAATGGTTCCGGTAATGGATGTTTCTAAAAAATCACCTGTAAAGCAAATGCAAGAATAATGTCAAAATGACATTTCTAAATTTTGGCTTGTATTTTGATATAATTTTAGTAACTTTAAATTGTAAATAATAAAAAGATATGTGGACATATTATATAATAATTGGAGCGATTGCTCTTGTGAGTTGGTTAGTAAGTAATAAATTGAAGAGTAAGTTTGCTTTTTATTCAAAAGTAACTTTGCGTAATGGAATGAGTGGTGCCGAAATTGCAGAAAAAATGTTGCAAGACCACGGAATTACCGATGTAAAAGTAATTTCAACACCCGGTCAATTAACAGACCATTATAATCCGGCGAACAAAACAGTTAATTTGTCAGAAGCAGTTTATAACCAAAGAAATGCAGCCGCAGCCGCTGTTGCAGCTCACGAATGTGGTCATGCGGTACAACATGCGCATGCCTATGAATGGTTAACCATGCGTTCTAAAATGGTTCCTGTGGTTAATATTTCGTCAAGTATGTCACAGTGGTTAATTATGGGAGGGTTAATTTTAGGTTTTGCATCAAAATCAAGTTTAGGATTTTATGTGGCGGTTGCAGGTTTAATTTTAATGGCAATTGCAACTGCATTTAGTTTTGTTACACTTCCAGTAGAATACGATGCAAGTAACAGAGCTTTGGCTTGGTTGAAAAATAAAAACATGGTAAGTCAGCAAGAATATGCGGGTGCCGAAGATTCATTAAAATGGGCAGCACGTACTTATGTAGTAGCCGCTTTAGGAGCTTTAGCATCTTTATTATATTGGGCTTTCCAAATTTTAGGTTCGAGAGATTAAACAACTAAAATTCCAAAAATAGAAATTCCAAATTCCAATGTGAGTTTGGAATTTTTTTTCTTCTAATTTTGAATTTTTTTGTTTCTGAATTTTTTTGTTTCTGAGTTTTGGAATTTGGAATTTTTCTATTGGATTTTTTTACAACTGAATTTGTCGTTCTATCTGCTGTTCCAAAGAAATGTACGTTTCCGTTCGTGAAACTCCATCAATGGGTTGGATTTTCTTGTTGAGCAATTGCATCAAATGTTCGTTATCTTTACAAATCAATTTGATTAAAATGCTCCAATTTCCGGTGGTGTAGTGACATTCTAAAACTTCAGGAATTTTTTTCAATTCTTTTACCACTTCTGGATTATTTGAGGCTTTTTCTAAATAAATTCCAATGAAAGCCATCGTACTGTAACCTAAAACTTTTGTGTCTACCACAAATTTTGAACCCGAGATTACCCCAGCTTGTTCTAGTTTTCTTAGTCGTTGATGAATTGCAGCACCTGAAATCCCGATTTTATTGGCGATTTGTAAGATCGGTTTTCGCGCATCCTCCATTAAATCACGAAGGATTTCTTTGTCAATTCCGTCGATTTCAATTTGTAACTGATTTATCTTCATTTTGAGTTGATTTGAAAGTAAAAATACAAAATCGATTTTAAACGGAATAAAAAAATCCGAAACCAATTACGATTTCGGATTTTTCAACCTTTGAAATAATCATTAACTTTTTACATTTAAGGGATTGTATCCTAAATAAGGGACTTCAATTTCTTTAAAAATTACACCATAACTTTCTAATTCTTTTAAAATTGGAGTATAAACTTCTTTTGTAATAGGCAACTGAACGCCTGGAGTTGTAATTTCTTTATTTAATATTTTTAATGTTGCTATTGCGACAGGCAGTCCAACTGTTTTTGCCATTGCAGTATATGTTTGATCGTCACCAATGCAAACCATGGTAGAATCAATCTGTTTTTTTTCGCCGTTTAATTCGTAGCCAAATTTATGATACATCACAATCATATCTTTGTCATTTGGTTCCAAAGCCCATTTTTCAGCTAAAATCTTTTCTAATATTTGAGCTGGAGTTGCTTTTACCAATCCCACTTTTTTGTTCGGATTAAATAGATCGATTTCGACTAATTTGTCCCAAATAATGTCGTCTTGATCAATTTTTTGCAATGCACGCAATTTAATTTCTACGGTATCTGTTGGATGATAGGGTAAAAATGAATTCGTAAATTCACGATACGTCATTTCTTCCGAATTGTCGATTATGTATGAATCATCGGTCATTCCAAGTTGTACTAAAATGTCCCAAGCTCTCGAATATCCTACTCTTCTAATTGTTCCTCTATAACAAGTTAACGCATTGTCTAAACCATATACACTTCTATATTTTAGAGAATCTCTGTTGGCATAAGCTTCAAATCTTCCATAGCCTTCTACTTCTAAAAATTCAGTTCTTCTAAATAATTTTGAATACGGAATGTACTTGTAATTTCCTTCTTGTATGAATTTTGCTGCACCACCTTGACCCGCTAATACAACATTTCTTGGATTCCAAGTAAATTTGTAATTCCACAAGTTGGTGTCGCTTTCTGGAGCAACTAATCCGCCACAGAATGATTCAAATAAAATAATATTTCCACCTTTTTCACGAATTTCATCTAATACTTTCATTGCACTCATGTGGTCAATACCCGGATCAAGCCCAATTTCATTCATGAAAACCAAACCATTTTCTTTAGCAGCAGCATCTAATTCTTGCATAGCAGGACTAATATATGAGGCAGTTACCATATGTTTTTTATAGGTAATACAATCTTTAGCAACTTCTAAATGCAAATGCGCAGGCAACATCGAAACTACGATGTCTGCTTTTTGAATTTCTGCTTTTCGTTGGGTTTCATTGAATATATCAAAAGCAATTGCAGTAGCATTTTTGTGGTGATTTGTTTTTTGTTTCGCCAATTCTTCTGATAAATCGCCAATTGTTACATGAAGATTTTCTTTTTCTGAATTTTCTAATAAGTATTTTATGAGTGATGAAGCAGATCTACCTGCTCCAATTACTAGAATATGTCTCATCTTTGGGTGTGTTGTAAAAATATCACACGAAGATAGTAAAATGTTATATTTATGAAAACATTTTGTTGATTTATGTCATAATTTAACATAAAAACTTTTCCTATCTTTGGTCACAAATCAAGAAAAATGGATAAGAAAATTCTATTAGTCGCTGTTTTTTTAGGAGTTACGGCAATAATTTTAGGTGCATTTGGTGCACATGCGTTAAAAAAAGTACTTTCTGAAGCGCAATTGCAATCTTTTGAGGTAGGTGTGCGTTATCAAATGTATCATGCGTTGTTTTTATTGTTTATAGGCGTATTTACTTTTTTGAGTGAAAAAGATCGTTTAGTTATATTTTGGTTAACTATTTCGGGAGTATTGTTTTTTTCTGGTTCCATTTATTTATTGGCAACTAATGGGATAACCAATTTGAAAACTAAATTTTTAGGTCCAATCACGCCTATAGGAGGATTACTGTTGATATCGGCTTGGAGCTATTTATTTTACTCAATTTTAAGTAAAAAACCATAATTTAAAACGCTATCTGAAATTAAATTTATAATTTTGCACTTTATTAAATACACAACATAACAAAGAATTTATGGATACGAATGCCCAAATTACGAAATCGATTTCGTTAGAAAAATACGGAATCGTTAATGTATCAGAAATAATCTACAATCCTTCATATGAATTTTTATATAATGAAGAATTAAATCCAACTTTAGAAGGTTTCGAAAGAGGTCAATTGTCTGAACTTGGTGCGGTAAATGTAATGACAGGTGAATTTACAGGTCGTTCTCCAAAAGATAAATATATAGTAAAAGACAGTGTTACCGAAAACACCGTTTGGTGGAATTCTGATAAAGCTGCAAACGATAACAAGCCTATTTCTCAAACTACATGGAATGCTTTAAAAGAAACCACGGTTAAACAGCTTTCTGGAAAAAGATTGTTTGTTGTAGATGCTTTTTGTGGCGCTAATGAAGATACAAGATTAAAAGTTCGCTTTATCATGGAAGTGGCTTGGCAAGCGCATTTTGTTAAAAATATGTTCATTCGTCCAACAGAAGCAGAATTGGAAAATTTTGGTGAGCCAGATTTTATTGTAATGAATGGCTCAAAAACAAGTTTCAAAGACTATGCTGCACACGGATTAAATTCTGAAGTATATGTTGCGTTCAATTTAACCGAGAAAATTCAGTTAATTGGTGGAACTTGGTATGGTGGTGAGATGAAAAAAGGATTGTTCTCAATGATGAACTATTACTTGCCATTACAAGGAATTGCCTCAATGCATTGTTCTGCGAATAAAGGAAAAGATGGAGATGTAGCTGTTTTCTTCGGATTATCGGGAACAGGAAAAACCACTTTGTCTACTGATCCAAAGCGCGAATTAATTGGAGATGATGAACACGGATGGGACAATGATGGTGTTTTTAATTTTGAAGGCGGTTGTTATGCGAAAACAATTGATTTAAGTGCTGCTAATGAACCAGATATTTTTGGGGCCATTAAAAAAGATGCATTATTAGAAAATGTAACTCTTGATGCGGATGGAAAAATTGATTTTAAAGATGGCTCAGTTACACAAAATACACGTGTTTCTTATCCAATTTATCATATTGATAACATTGTAAGACCCGTTTCTAAAGCAGGTCACGCTACAAAAGTTATTTTCTTAACAGCTGATGCATTTGGAGTAATGCCACCCGTTTCTAAATTAACACCAGAGCAAACAAAATATTATTTCTTATCAGGATTTACAGCTAAATTAGCAGGTACAGAAAGAGGAGTAACCCAACCAGAACCAACATTTTCAGCTTGTTTTGGAAAAGCATTCTTGTCTTTACATCCAACAAAATATGGCGAAGAACTTGTTAAGAAAATGGAGCAACATAATGCTACAGCTTATATGGTAAATACAGGTTGGAACGGTACAGGGAAACGAATTTCTATCAAAGATACTAGAGCAATTATTGATGCTATTTTAGATGGTTCTATTGAGAAAGCAGCAACAAAAACAGTTCCGGTATTTAATTTTGTTGTGCCTACGGCTTTACATGATGTAAATCCTGCTATTTTAGATCCAAGAGATACCTACGCTGATGCAGCAGAATGGCAAACAAAAGCAGAAGATTTAGCTTCAAGATTTATTAAAAATTTCGTACAATATACAGACAATGAAGAAGGTAAAAACCTTGTTGCTGCGGGTCCAAAATTAGGATAAATAGATTATTAGTTCATAAAAAAAAGTCCCGAATTTTCGGGACTTTTTTTATGGTATTAAATAAAACTTTTTAATGTGTTTTAAATGATTGAAAAGAATCTTTGGATTTATTTTCCTTTATTGGCTTCAGCAACATATTTTTCTAAAGCACCTGTCATTGAAGGTGTTCCAGGGCTTGGAGCCATAATATCTACGCGTAAACCATGTTCTAAAGCTTCTTTTTGAGTAGTGCTTCCAAATACTGCAATTCGAGTATTGTTTTGTTTGAAATCTGGAAAATTCTTAAATAATGATTTAATTCCAGTTGGACTAAAAAAGGCTAAAATGTCATAATAAACATCTTTCAAATCCGTTAAATCACTCATTACAGTTCTGTAAAAAATGGCTTTAGTCCAATCTACCTTTAGTCCATCAAGTGTTTGAGGAACATCGATATTTAATTGATCAGAAGAGGGAAGCAAGAATTTTTCGTCTTTATATTTTTTTATAAGTGGAGACATGTCAACAAAGTCTTTTTGTCCCACATAAATTTTTCTTTTTCTGTAAACAACATAACGTTGCAAATAAAAAGCTACGGCTTCAGATTGGCAAAAATATTTTAAATCTTCAGGTACTTTGTAGCGCATTTCTTCTGCAACTCTAAAAAAATGGTCAACAGAATTTCTGCTAGTCAATATAATAGCGGTGAAGTTGTTTAAATCGATTTTCTGAGCTCTTACTTCTTTTGCAGGAACACCTTCAACATGAATGAAGGGTCTAAAATCAACTTTTACTTTAAGTTTATTTTGAAGCTCAAAATAAGGAGAATTTTCTACTTTAGGCTCTGGTTGTGAAACTAATATTGTTTTCACTTTCAAATTTGACATATTTCTCTCTAATTTTTTGTAAACCAATTATAAATAAAATAGTACGGAGCTATTTCAAGGGTGCAAAGATATAAAATAAAATAAAATATTTTACGCATCAGTAAATTTTGATATAATTTCAATGCAACTAGGTAAGTAGTAGTGTTAATTACGAATAATGCAATAAGTAATATCCAAAAAAACAAATTTGAATCAAATGAATTGTAAAATAGAATAATATTCACCGGCAAAAGTATAAAACCAAAGTAGGCACGATAGTTGACTTTTAGTAAATTAAATTGTTCGCTAAATTCTTCAATTTTAAAAGCGGTTGCTATTATTTTTTCAATTAGAAATTTAGATAGAATAAAAACGGTTAAAAAAGTAAATATCTGAATATAAACAATGAAATTAGTTTTTTCGGTTTTTTCAAATTGATGCAACACTAAAAGCGTAAAAAATG
Organism: Flavobacterium sp. N2820; assembly: GCF_025947285.1. Classification (NCBI taxonomy): domain Bacteria; kingdom Pseudomonadati; phylum Bacteroidota; class Flavobacteriia; order Flavobacteriales; family Flavobacteriaceae; genus Flavobacterium; species Flavobacterium sp. N2820. The sequence continues at coordinate 2,627,273 of NZ_CP110008.1, forward strand.
AAAAAGAAAACAACTGCAAGACAAACATTGAAACAGTAAATCCACTCATTAAATTGCTGCTGTCTCGATAAATTTTGGTATATTTATCAGAATAAGCCAACCGGATAAATTCATTAAATCTAACAGAGGAAATAGTTTTGTTTACGGCAATTATTCCCACGCACAAGAGGAACAAAATGGTTGCCCAATCGTTATTTTCTATTATTCGAGTATTGAGTTGAATTGCTAACATATTATTTGCAAATTTACAAAAAATACACTCAATTTGATTATTATAAAATTATTAAGAATTATACACTAGAAATAACTTATTTTTGCATCAAAATTAACACACTCTATGGCTAAAAGCGTTGTCATAATCCCTACCTATAACGAAATTGAAAATATTGAAGCAATAATTGCTGCTGTTTTTTCTTTGCAGACTCCTTTTCATGTTTTAATTGTTGATGACAATTCTCCAGATGGGACAGCAGATAAAGTTAGGGCAATGCAAAAGGAATTTTCAGGGAAGTTGTTTTTAGAGGTTCGTACAAAAAAAGCAGGTCTTGGTACAGCCTATGTGCATGGTTTTAAATGGGCGCTTTCACATGGGTTTGCATATATTTTTGAAATGGATGCCGACTTTTCTCACAACCCTAATGATTTAGAAAAATTATTAGCGGCTTGCGAAAATGGGGCTGATTTAGCTATAGGTTCAAGATACTCAAATGGAGTTAATGTGGTCAATTGGCCTTTAAGTCGTGTTTTGTTATCTTATTTTGCATCGGTTTATGTGCGAATGATTACAGGTATGAAAATTGCTGATGCAACTGCAGGTTTTAAATGTTATAAAAGAATTGTTTTAGAAAAAATAAATTTAGACCGAATTAAATTTGTTGGATATGCGTTTCAAATTGAAATGAAATATCGAGCATTTGTTAATAAATTCAATATTGTTGAAGTGCCTATTATTTTTACGGATAGGACTAAAGGACAATCTAAAATGAGTGGAGGAATTATTAGAGAAGCAGTTGTTGGAGTAATAATGTTGAGATTAAGAAAAATATTTAATAGATTATAATGAATACATATTTAATTAGAAATGCCAAAATTGTAAACGAAGGTGCTGTTTTTGAAGGTGATATATTAATTGAAAATGAAATTATAAAAGAAATTGCCGAAAAAATAAGTCCAAAATCGTCAGATTGTGTTATTATTGATGCAGAAGGGAGTTATGTAATTCCGGGTGCTATTGATGATCAAGTGCATTTTAGAGAGCCAGGACTCACACACAAAGGAACTATTGAAACAGAAAGTAGAGCAGCAGTTGCTGGCGGTATTACTTCGTTTATAGAACAACCAAACACGGTTCCAAATGCTGTTACACAAGAACTTTTAGAAGATAAATACCAAATAGCTTCTCAAACATCATATGCTAATTATTCGTTTATGATGGGAGGAACAAACGATAATTTAGAAGAAGTTTTAAAGACTAATCCAAGAAATGTTGCAGGAATCAAATTGTTTTTAGGTTCTTCAACCGGAAATATGTTGGTCGATAATCCAGAAGTTTTAGAAAAGATTTTTTCATCTACTAAGATGCTTATAGCTGTTCACTGTGAAGATGAAGCAACAATACAGGCCAATACGTTAAAATACAAAGAAGAATTTGGTGACGACATTCCAATGCAATATCACCATTTAATTCGAAGCGCAGAAGCGTGTTATTTGTCTTCATCAAAAGCGATTGAATTGGCCAAAAAAACAGGCGCACGATTGCATGTTTTTCATTTGTCAACAGCAAAAGAAATGGATTTGTTTACCAATAAAATTGCGTTGGAAGACAAACAAATAACAGCAGAAGTTTGTATCCATCACCTGTGGTTTACCGATGCGGATTATGATGCAAAAGGTTCTTTAATCAAATGGAATCCTGCAGTTAAAACGCAACAAGATAAAGACGCTTTGTGGAAAGCATTATTAGATGATCGAATAGATGTTATTGCTACGGATCACGCTCCTCATACCCTAGAAGAAAAAATAAATTCTTATACAACTTGCCCTTCTGGAGGTCCTTTAGTACAACATGCAGTAGTAGCAATGTTTGAAGCACATCATCAAGGGAAAATTTCGGTAGAAAAAATTGTAGAAAAAATGTGTCATAATCCGGCTAAAATATTCAAAATTGAGAAGCGCGGATTCATTAAAGAAGGATATTTTGCAGATATTGCCATAGTAAATGCTTATTTGCCTTGGAATGTTAAAAAAGAAAATATTCTTTACAAATGTGGATGGTCTCCCTTTGAAGGCTATAATTTTAAATCAAGAGTTACACATACTTTTGTAAACGGAAAATTAGTGTATGCTAATGGAAAGGTTAAAGAAGCAAAAGCAGGTCAACGTTTATTATTTGATAGAACCCTATAAATGAAAAAGTTTTTACTATTAGTTATTGGAATTGTAATTATTTCATGTTCAAAAAATCCGGCCCCAAAACCTGATAATTTGCTAGATGATGAGGTAATGACAAACATATTATTTGATATTGCCGTTTTACAAGCAGCGGAAGGAACCATGACATATCGTTTAACAGAAAACAATATTAAAGTAAATACTTTTATTTATGAAAAGTATAAAATTGACAGTACTACTTATTATCAAAATCAAAAGTACTACGCTGCAAATACCAGAAAATACAAAAAAATGCATCAGGACGTTTTAGCGCGTTTAGAAAAGATAAAATCGGAATCAGAAATTAAAAAAGATTCAACAGCTATAGACGGTACTTCTGTTAAAAATTAAATAATGTTCGGTAAATACGTTTCCTTTTTTTGAAAATTATAACCCAAAGCGGCAACCACTTTTGTTGTGTCATACTGATCAATTGAATGAGATGCTTTTGAAGTTATTTTAGTAAGCTTCCTTTTTCTGTTTGTTATTTTAGCTAATAACCAATCTAATCGCCAACCCAAGTTTGTTATGCTTTTGGAGGCATAAAAACCAGGTGGTTTTATTTTAAATTTTGAAGCTAAATAATAAATGAAATCTTTAATATTTATGTTTTCTCCAACCAAAATATATCGTTCACCCGAAATAGTACTTTTCATTAATTGAACCATACAATTGGTCACATCTTCCACCGAAATAATACCAATTGTACCATTGGTATAAAATGAAAGTCCTTTTTTAACAGACTGTATAATAACATCACTCCCTTGATTTGGAAAGCCATAACCAAAAATCACACTTGGATTCACAATCACAACATCTAATCCTTCTTGAAAACCTCGCCAAACTTCCATTTCTGCACCATATTTTGTAATGGCATAGTCGCTATGTAATTCTTCTGGATTCCATTCTGTGTCTTCTGTAATGATGTTTTCGTGCTCTTTCGTATCGCCAAGTGCGGCAATTGAACTAACGTGGCACAATTTTTTAATATTAAAATCGATACAGCAGTTTACAACATTGGCAGTTCCTTCAATATTAATTTTTCTAAGTGCATCTTCATCATTTGGATCAAAGGATATTAAAGCGGCACAATGATACACATGAGTTACATTTTCAAATGCTATTTCTAATGAAGGGATATCAGTAATATCGCCTTTAACCCAATGAATGTTATCAAAAAGACCTAATTGATTTTTAAAAGCAAAAACATTCTTCACTTTTTCAAGCTGTTTTTCAGAACGAAATAGCGCTTTTACTTCCTCATTTTCTTGAAGAAGTTGCACTAACAAATGTGAACCTACTAAACCCGTTGCTCCTGTGACTAAAATCATGTTGTAAAAATAGCAAATCTTTTGATTACAGATTTATGATTATCGATTTTTGATTTCAGAATTTCAAAACTTTATCACTTTTGACTTTAAGACTTTGCCACTTTAAGACTAAAAGTTATCTTTGCTCAAATTATTTAAGAATCATGAAAAATTTTATTGAAGAAGTGACTTGGAGAGGAATGCTCCACGACGTAATGCCAGGCACCGAAGAACATTTGATGGAGCAGATGCGTGTGGCGTATGTGGGTATTGATCCAACCGCAGATTCATTGCATATAGGGCATTTAGTTGGAGTGATGTTGTTAAGACATTTCCAATTAAGTGGTCATAAACCATTAGCGCTTGTGGGTGGCGCAACAGGAATGATTGGTGATCCATCAGGAAAATCTAATGAAAGAAATTTATTAGATGAAGCTACTTTGCGTCATAATCAAGAGGCAATTAAAGGACAATTGGCTCGATTTTTAGATTTTACTTCTGCGGAAGCTAATGCTGCTGAATTAGTAAATAATTACGATTGGATGAAAGAATTTTCATTCTTAGATTTCATTCGCGATGTAGGAAAACACATTACTGTGAATTACATGATGGCGAAAGATTCAGTTAAAAAACGTTTAACCGGAGAAACTTCGGAAGGAATGTCATTTACTGAATTTACGTACCAATTAGTTCAAGGTTACGACTTTTTACATTTATACCGTGCAAAAAAATGTACGTTGCAAATGGGTGGAAGTGATCAATGGGGAAATATAACCACAGGAACAGAATTAGTTCGTAGAATTGAATCTGGAAAAGCGTATGCTTTAACTTGTCCGTTAATTACAAAAGCCGATGGAACGAAGTTTGGTAAATCAGAAGGTGGAAATATTTGGTTAGATGCAGAAAGAACGTCTCCTTACAAATTTTACCAATACTGGTTGAATACCTCGGATGTTGATGCAGAAAAATACATTAAGATTTTCACATTCTTAGATAAAGAAACGATTGAAAAACTAATTGGAGTACATAATGAAGCGCCTCATTTAAGAGTATTGCAAAAACGTTTGGCTGAAGAAATTACTGTGATGGTACATTCTGCAGCAGATTTGGAAAATGCAATCGCAGCTTCAAATGCGTTCTTTAGTCCATCAATGGATGAATTGAAAAAGTTAGATGAGAAAACGTTTTTAGAAGTGTTTGATGGAGTTCCTCAAGCAGAAATTTCTTTGGAAGAATTAAACGAAGGTTTGGATATGATTGCTGCACTTTCTGCTAAAACCAACTTCTTGGCTTCTAATAGTGATGCACGAAGAGAATTAAAGCAAAATTCAATTTCTTTGAATAAAGAGAAAGTGGGTGAAGAGAAAATTATTACGAAAGAGGATTTAATCAACAACCAATTCTTATTATTGCAAAAAGGAAAGAAAAATTATTATGTGATAAAAATTGTTTAATCGATAAATTGTTGAACTGTAGAATCGATTAAAAAAATAAACATTTTAACAGTTAAACTACCATCAGATTACAACCACGAATATCAGAATGATCAAAACGTCCCAACACTTCGAACGAATGGTTGGGATATTTTTTGCCCAAATCTTGCGTAGCAATAAATGAACACGAATTGATGTTGGCTAAGTCAATCACATTAATTCCACCTGTTTTTCCTTCAGAAACATAAGTTAAGGCATCTTCAGTATCACGAATTAGAATTTGCATCCAAGGCGGACATTCGAAAATGCCATCGCCAAGAGAATACGCTTGAGAAAGCAATTCAGTCATGCCATATTCTGAATGAATTTTAGAAACACCAAATCCCTTGCATAAAACAGTATGGAGTTCTTCGCGAATCATTTCTTTTCGTTTGCCTTTCATACCGCCAGTTTCCATGATAATAGTGTTTTTTAATTGAAAATTTTGTTGCTCAATCAAATCCAACAAAGCATACGTGACCCCAATTAAAATTACATTTTGTCCCAAAAGATCTAATTCAATTAGTTTAGAAATTAATTCGTCATAATTGTGTAAATAAAATCCAGAATCTTGATGATTACTACGTTGAATTAAATCTTCGACCATGTAAATTAACGAAGAACCTTCGCGTTCTAAATAGGAAGGAAGCAAGGCTAAAACACAATAATCTTCAATATTTCCATAGAATTCCGAAAAACCTAAGCGGTAACTCATTTCGTACCAACTTACATCTGTTACGAAATGTTTACTGGTTTGCACTCCTGTTGTTCCGCTACTTGTAAAAGTTTGCTGAATAGATTCGTCAGTGCTCAAGATGTTGTGACTTTTAAAAAATTGAATGGGTAAAAAAGGAATTTCGGTTAACGATTTCACATTGGTTTTGTCTTTTTTTAAGAAGTTGCAAAATTGTTGGTATACCAAATTATTGTCGTACTGATGACGAAATACTTTTAAAGTAATTTTTTCAAATTCTTTTTTAGAATTAATTTGGAAGATGTCTTCTTGTGAAATCATAATGCAAAAATAACAAACAATTTGGGCAATCTGTAAAGTTTAGATAATAAAAAAAGCACCAACCTTCGTTGATGCTTTTCTCTTATTTGTTATGCTAAATTTAGTTCAGCATCTAAATTATTTGATAACTAATTTTCTTGTAGCAGTTTTACCTTCTTCAGTAATTTTAACTACATAAACACCAGCTGTTAATTTAGCAACGTTTACTGTGTTATTCACTACATCAGCTTTTACAACTTCTTTCCCTAATAAGTCAAAAATTTGAACAGTCATTGGAGCATTTGCAGTAGAAGTTAAGAATAAAGTGTTTCCAGATAATGGATTTGGATACATTGATAAACCATTGATAGCATCAAAAGAATTTGATGATAAAGTTACATCAGCTAATGAACGAGCTACAACTTGAGCAGTTCCATTAAATTCAGCTACTAAAAGTACTCTGTTAGCAGCTCCTGAAGGAATAACTTGACCAATATAATCTGCTTCTGCAAAAATAGGTCTAAAAATAATACTAGAACCATCATTTAAATCTGTGTTTGAATTAGTTGCAAAAACAACAGTTCCATCTGCAGCTGTGAATGTTGCATTATTAATTTGAACCAATTCACTTTCATACATTTCTATGTTAGCTGCAATATCTGCTGCAGTAACTACTTGAGGAGTAATTGTGTTTCCAGAAGAAGCAACTGTTGCATTTTCTAATGGTAAAATTTGTAAAACACCACTGAATAGCGCTGCTTGTCCTTTAAGTCCAGAAATTGCGTCACCAGCAACCATAGTAGTTGTAATAGTTCCAGGAAGATCGTCAATTAAAACACCAGCAGATGCATCTTGAATATATTTTTGATTTCTAGTTGTTCTTGCATAAGAAATTACAGGAGTACTAGATACTTGATAGTATTTTCCAGCACCATTTGCTATTACATCTGCTCTTAATGCTGCTAAATCTGTAACTACATTTAATGCAGCAACTTCAAAAGTAACAGTTGCATTTACTGCAGGAGTTATTGCAGTGTGTGTGTTGTCTACTAATTCCATGTAAACAGTGTATGTTCCTGGTGTTGTAGGTATAGAAATTGGGGTTGTATCATATTTCATTACAACTGAACCTGCATTTATAGTGTAATGGATATGACCGTCACCCGTTCCATTTGCAACTGTAAAATTGTTAACTATAAAAGTTATGTTCACATTTGTTGTATTTGGATTGAAAATTGTTGCGTTAGCAGGTGAAGATATTGATAATGATGGTGTTGAAGAACAACCAGAATGACTGCCTAATTGGCCTAACTCACCATCGATAGCATAAACAATCCATTCTGAAGTGGCGTCATCAGTTCCAAATGAACTTAAATTTACCGGGTTCGGACTACAAACTGTTAATTTTCTAACTATGGTATGGTTAAGTGTTCCATCTGTAGTACTACCAACTGCCCAAGCAGAACCTGGATCAGTACCTATTGATCCTATCACGTCGATAACAGCACCAAGTTTTTTTAAAGCAATTGCATCATCACCATTGTAATTACAAACGGAAGATGAAATATCTGCAGCGCTTGTAATAGCAGCTAAAGCAGCACTACTGTTTCTTAAAACATAGACATCTCCTGCTGCAATTATAGTTCCAGTAGTAAAAGTCTGTGTGTTTGAAGCAGCAGTAGCTCCATTTGCATACAATTCAATAGAGTAGTCAACTAAATCAACTGGCGCGCCAGTTCCATTATAAATTTCTAAGAATTTATTGTTGCTAGAACCTTCACCATACATACTGAAATATAAATCAGAAGCTTGTGTAAAACCAATAAAAGGCAAAATTGAAAATAATAAAAAGTAAAGTTTTTTCATTTTTATAAAATTAAATTATGGTACAAAGATAAATAGTTTTTAAGTTTTAGACTAATATTTAGTTGTTAACTTAAAATTAAATTTTAGGAATATGATATATTAACTAATTGATAATTAGTTTTCTAGTAGCTGAGGCTTCGCCTTCTTTTATTTTGATGATGTAAACACCTGCTTCTAAATGACTCACGTTTACTTCTTTTGAAGTAATAACAGTCTCTAGTACTTTTTTCCCAAGTACATTAAAAATTTCTACTTTTTTATCTAAAGAAGACTTAGTTGTAATAAAAATTTTTCCAGAGTTTACAGGGTTTGGGTAGATTGTAAGTCCTTCAATTGAAGGTTCTTGATTTTTAGATACGGCAGATTGTTTATTTTCCTGTGCGTGTGCACTGAAAGAAAATAAAACAATTAGTAAGAAAATAATATTAGAGTATTTTTTTATCATTCGCGACATAACTAAAGTGTAAAGGTATTAAAAAAATAAGTACAAATACAATGCCAAATAAAAAATCCCTCAATTTTGAGGGATTTTTAACATTTATGAGGATTGAATGTTATTGAATTAAAGATGTTCCTCCTACAGTTGACCAAACTCCAGTTGCTAAGTTTGCTCCTGTAGCTCCAGAATTTGTAGTATATTGACCAGATGGGAAAGTAACACTTAAACTTCCTGCACCTGCATATTCAGATGTTCCATCATTTATTTTAACTGAAGTTAATTTTATTTTACTAGCATTAACTTGGTCTGTATTAGTTACTGCATCTTGAATTCTTACTGCAGTAGCTCCAGCTGTTGTATAGCCCGAAATCACGATGTTAGTAAAATCACCATTTCCTTGTTTTTTAAATTGGATTGCATCATATTCTGCTGCAGAAGAACCACCTTCAGTGTTTGTTCCAGCTGCTCTTTTTAAAGTAATGTTTGCAATTACTGGATAGAAACTGTTATTGTTGTTAGAAGCTTCGATTTCCATTCCAAAATTTCCTGTTCCCATTTGGTAAGCATACCAGTTTGAATTGTTTTGTCCTTTCCATCCATCTTGCCAGTCAAATGAATCATCATAATTTCCGTAAGAAATTAAATTAGAAGCACTTACAGTTCCACCATAAAATTCGAAACCATCATCAGCCCCTTTATATGAAACTAAATTTTCTAAAATTGTTCCTGAACCCACAGAGTAAAAAGAAAATCCGTTCATTTCACTTGTTCCATCAGTAATTTTTTTACCAGCATATTCTACTCTTACATAACGCAAAGTCCCACCATTATGTGCCGCATTTGTTCCACCATATGTTAAGTTCAAACCGTCTTCTGATGTTTTTGTTGTAGTACCACCTGCACCGTTAATTGGAGCATCACCATACATAATGATTCCACCCCATGAACCTGGAGTTGCTGTAGATTCAGTTAAAACTATTGGTTGTGATGCAGTACCATTCATAATTAGTTTACCACCGTTTTTTACTAAAATTGCATCAACACCATTAGCTCCGTTAGCTGTGATTGTTGAGCCAGCATCAAAAGTTACAGTTACACCACTTTCAATAGTGTATATTCCATTTAAGGTATAGTTTCCAAAAGCAATTGTTCTGTTTGTAGTTGCCGAACCCGAAAGCTCTCCTTCTACTGGTTGAACTGTTCCTTCATCATCGCTAGTAGAACAACTAGTGAATATTGTAGCTAAAATTGATAAGCTTAATAAAATTTTTTTCATGATTAATGTAGTTTTTGTTGTTTTTAATATTTGATACAAACTTACAGTAGCTTTGTTTTCTGAACGTTTCGATTGCATTATTTAATAATTATCATAATATCAGAAAAAAGTAAAAGCAATGTTGATTTAATGTAAACAAGAAGAGCAGCTTGCGCTGCTCTTGTGTTAGAATTTATATGATGCTCCAAGTGAGAATCCAGTTCCTCGTTTAAAACTTTGTACTATTAATGAGTTTTCACTTACTGGTATTTGACTTTTATCTCCCATGACTCTTTCGTAGGAAGGATTTAAAATATTATCAACTGATAATTTTACATCCCATGCCTTGTTAATATTTTGACTCCAAATAAAATCTAATTTATGAAACGGTTTTTCATAAACGTGATCTAATCCAGCAATACCTACAGCGTAGATACGTTCCCCGTAAACTCCATATACAAAAGTGGCAGTGTTAGTCCATTTTTCGCTGAATTTAAAATCATATTTTAAATCCGCATTTACTAACCAATTTGATGCACCTTGTAACTGACGTTTGTCAAATGTATCAAAATAAGTTCCGTTTTGACTTGAACGATCTTTTTCAGCGGTAGCTTCTGTATGCATTATAGAGGTATTGAAACCAAATGAAGCTCCTTTTAAATTTTCGTGTAATCTACTTAATTGGATGATGCTTTCAAATTCTAAACCTAAAAGAGTTGCTGATTTGTTGTTGTAATATGAAACTTGTTGACCGCTACCTCCACCAAAGTTGTCGAATGAACGCTCAATTGGATTTTCAATATATTTTCCAAAAGCAGTTACTGCAAATAATTCATCTTTTGTTGGAAATACTTCAAATTTTAAATCAACATTATTATTTGTACTATTTACTAATAATGCATTTCCTTTTTCAGACGTTCCATCAGCATTAATGTATGTAATAGGTAATGATTCAAATAAAACAGGTCTTGTAATTGTTCTACTCGCAGCAAAGCGAATATTTTTATTTTCGTTAATGGCGTATTTTAAGTTTAATGAAGGTAAAATATCAAGTTCATTAGTTTCAATTTTTCTATAAACTGATCCAATTGGGTCGCTAATAGTACGATATTTAAGATCTCTGATAGTGTTTTCTGCTCTTAAACCAGCATTTAATTCTAGTTTAGGTGTAATGTTATAAGTTACGTTTCCATAAAAGCCATCTACTCTACTAAAAATTTTAGTTTTATATTCTCCACCTGTTTCTTCTCTAAAAGAAATATCATTATTAGCAATTGCGGTTTGAATAAATGAATCTATGTTATTTAGGTTAACAATACTTGCTGGTAAGTTAGCATTATTTGGTAATCCAGCGATAAAGCGATATGAAGTTTTCATATATTCTGCATAACCATTATATCCTAAAGCAATTTTGTTTTGTTTGTCTTCGTTTTTGCCAAATTTATAGTTGTATTCCATTAATCCTGACATGTGAAAATTATTTTCAACATCTAAAAACTGACGAATTAAGTTATTACTTCCAAAACGTACTTCAATTTCATCTTCATTAACTTTTGTTCCGTTGATGAATTTTCTGTCCGGTTGTGAAAATTGTGTTCTAGTGTATGACAAACCTCCTTTTAATAGATGTTTTCCATCCTTAGTAATTTTATACTCTGATTGAATTTGATTAGCAAAGTAATTCGATTCATCGTATTGATTTAAACGAATAATCTCATTTGGATTTTGAACATTATTTCTGGTGTAACCTAATTGATCTTGTATTTCGCTTTGTGTAGCTTTTATAAACAAAGAGTTTGTAGTCACTTTTAATCGATCAGATTTGAAGTTTAATGAAAACAAAGCTGAGGCTTGAGTACCAAATTTGTATTGTGACGTTTTAAAATTATTGTCATAAATACCTTGACCAGTTTGGAAAGTTCTCTGAATTCCTTCTCTGAATTGATATTTATTATCAAAATTAGCCGAAATAAAGTAATACATTCTGTAAGGTTTATTTCCTACGTCAAATTTGTTAGCATGTGTAACACCAAAACTTGTATTTAGTGGTGAGCTAATTTTATTTACATCCCAAGATGATTCAAAATCATTGTTAATTTGTCCGTTTGGGGTAGAACCAAATCCACCTGGTAGTTTTCTTTCTTGACCACCAAATCCAAAGAAACTTTTTGTATTGTCTGCATCAGATGAGATTAAGAAGTCACGCATGTTGTTGTTAGAAACATATCCAACGCCATAGCTAATTTTGGTATAACTTTCTGTTGGTTGAGTAGTATTGATATCTATTGTTGCTCCAGCAAAATCACCATAGATATTTGGGTTAAATGTTTTGAAAATATCCATGTAACCAACAATGTCTGTTGGAAACAAATCTAAAGGAATGATTTTTTTAAATGGACTATTAGAAGGAACAGCTAAATTGTTAATCAATAAATTATTATAACGATCTTCCAAACCTCTAATAAAAAGGCCTCTTGATTCAACTTTTGTAATTCCTGTAACTTTCGTTAATCCAGTTTCTACATTGCTAATCCCTTTTCTTGACATTTCTTGCGCACCAATACTCTGCTTAATTTCAACAGCTTTTTGTTGCTCTTGTAACAAAGCGCTTTCTTTTTCTTTTGAAACGGTTTGAATTACGACAACATCATCTAGTTGAACACCATTTGATTCTAATGTGTAATCAATTTTCTTTTTCTCATTAGCTTTGACCGTAAAAGGAATTTCTTTAGTGTCATAACCTAAAAAGCCAATCACTAAAGTATAACTTCCTGGTTTAAGTGTTAAGGAATATTTACCGTTTTCGTCAGTTGTAGTTCCCATTTTTGTACCTTTAATCATTACGTTTGCAAAAGATAAAGGTTCGTTATCCATTTCTTTGTCAAGAATAACCCCAGAAACAGTTGCGTTTTGTGCAATTGCAAATGCGCTGAATAAAAGTGATAATAATAAAAAACGTAGTTTCATTGTTGTATTGTTAATTTTGGTGCAAAGAAACTGCTAGCGTATTACAATAAGGTTACTGGTTTATTATGAATTAGTTGCTAATGCGTTACATTAATGTTAATAGATTAAATAATTGTTAACACTTAAAAACATTTTATTTTATCTTTACCTTTACAATCCAAAAGACACATAAATTAATTATGAAAAAAAAAGAGATTAAAATCTTATTAGTTGATGATGAGCAAGATATCTTAGAGATTGTAGGCTATAATTTATCTCAAGAAGGCTATCAAATTGTAACAGCTACTAATGGTAGAGAAGCAATTGCTAAAGCAAAAAAAGAACTTCCACAATTAATAATTATGGATGTTATGATGCCTGAAATGGACGGTATGGAAGCTTGTGAAAATATCAGAAGAATTCCTGAACTTCAAGATACAATAATCACTTTCTTAACAGCTCGTTCTGAGGATTATTCACAAGTTGCGGGTTTTGATGCAGGGGCAGATGATTACATTGCAAAGCCAATTAAACCAAAAGTATTAGTAAGCAAGGTTAAAGCGTTATTGAGAAGATTAAAAAACAGTGAAAGTGCCTCTTCAAGTACAACATTGAAAGTTGGTAATATTGAAATTAATCGAGAAGAATATAAAATTATCAAAGACGGAGTAGAAATTATTTTACCTCGAAAAGAATTTGAGTTATTCTATCTTTTGGCAACAAAACCCGGAAAAGTATTTACTCGTGAAGAAATATTAGACCGTGTTTGGGGTAACGAAGTGGTTGTTGGAGGAAGAACCATCGACGTTCACATCAGAAAACTAAGAGAGAAAATAGGAGACGATTTTTTCAAAACTATTAAAGGTGTGGGTTATAAAATCGAATTTTAATGCAATTAAATTTTAAAAAATCTTATAAATTCGCCATAAAGTCATCTGCATACATTACTCTTTTTTTCTTAGGGGTGTTTTTATTGTATCATTTTTTTATAGCACCCTTACAGTTGTTTTTTGTTATAAGTTTTGCATTTTGCTTGTTTATTTTTTCATTTCTTTTAATTCAATATAGGGTTGAAACGTTTATTTATAAACGCGTAAAAAAGATATATGACGATGTTTCTTTACTTGAAAATACTTCGTTTAGAAATCAACCTATTACGACAGATATGGCAACTTTGACAAAAGAAGTTCAAAAATTTGCCCGTGATAAAAAGCTTGAAATCGAAACTTTAAAAATTAGAGAAGAATACAGAAGAGAATTTCTTGGAAATGTTTCTCACGAATTAAAAACACCGCTTTTTACTGTTCAAGGTTATTTACTTACGCTTTTAGACGGTGCGATGGATGACAAAAACATTCGAAAAAAATATTTACAACGTGCCGAAAAAGGTGTTGAACGGTTGATCTATATCGTAAAAGATTTAGATATGATTACCAAATTAGAAACTGGAGATATTAATTTAGATGTGACAAAGTTTAATATTATTGAAGTAATTCAAAATGTTTTTGATCTGCTGGAAATGCGCGCTTCAAAAAAACATATTACATTAACATTTGATACAAAATATGCAAAACCCATTTGGATTAATGGTGATCAAGAAAAAGTGCAACAAGTAGTAACAAATTTAGTAGTCAATTCTATTAAATATGGAAAAGAAGGTGGCACAACTGAAGTTAGTATTGAAGATTTAGTAAACAATAAAGTAATTATCCGTGTAACCGACAATGGTGAAGGCATCGAAAAACAACATATTCCGCGATTATTTGAACGTTTTTACCGTGTGGATAAAAGTGGTGCAAGAAGCGAAGGGGGTTCAGGTTTAGGGTTAGCAATTGTAAAACACATTATTGAAGGACACAACGAAAAAATCTATATTGAAAGCCAATTTGGAGTTGGTTCAGAATTCTCATTTACTATGGAAAAGGCTAAATAAATTCTCCCAATTAATTACTGTAGTATAATTTTGCAATCCTTTGTAAACATCTATTTTTGATAGTTTTTCCAATTTAAATTTTTCTTGTTTACAGCATGGTGCAATGCCTTCGGTTTTATATTTTTTTGCTAAATATTCTTGTTCATATTGTCCTGGAGTAGGAATAAAAAAAGCTTTTTTATCTAATTTTGCTAAATCCATAACTGTTGTGTAACCCGAACGACACAACACCATTTCACTTTCATTAAAAGCAGTATTTAATTCTTCAGAATTCATGAAATTATAATAGGTAATTTGGTCTTCTTTCCATGTTTTTTGTTCGTTTTGAACAATACCTTTTACAAACAAAATTTCTTTTTTATACCTCTGTAATTCTTCAATCAGTTTTTCTTCTAAAAGTGTTCGTTGTGGTTCGGGACCAGATAAAATCACCATTAAATCATATTTTATGGGTAATGATTCTTTTTCAAATCTACTTAAAGGGCCAATATAAATGGTGTTATTTAAAGGCTTTTCTAAATGGCCTAATTTACCAGAAAGATTCGGAAATTTGTTGGTATCGGGAACCCAACACACATCAAATTTTGAAATGTAATTTGAATGTACTTTTGTGGTAAACCAAGATGTTTTTCCTGAAAGAACATTTAATTGATGCGTTATAAAAACAGAAGGAACGTTTTTGGAATAAACGCCCAATCGATTATCTGAAATAAGGCCTTCAATTTCATAATTTGAAATAATTTTTCGAACCAATGCCTTTTCTTTTCGAATGGCTCGAAACATTTTTGGCATTTGGGCAATTAATTTCCATTTGAAGTTTTTGCCGTTTTCGGCATACGAAATATTATAAGCGGGTAACTCAACTGTAATTAAATGAGGAAATTCTTTTTTTAATAAAGCTAGTGCCGCTCCGTCTGAAGCAATAATAGGTGTAAAGCCATGTTGTTCAAGTGCTTTTATAATTGGAATGCATCTTGTGGCGTGGCCTAATCCCCAATTTAATGGTGCTATGAGTATGTTTTTATTCATTTGTTACTACAAATTTAAGCATCAACTTTTTAAATGAACTATTTTTTTAATACTGAAATGAATTGTTCGGCTAATTTATTTTCGCGTTCAAAATTGTATTCTTCATCTTCCATCATTTTATTAATTTCGTGTTTATACAATTTCCACTTTTTCTTGTTGTATTCTAACGCAGTTAAATTTTCAATCCAATCGCCCGAATTCAAATATAATGTTGAGCCTTTTTCGGTTTTTATGGTTTCCATTTTTGGTTCGTGAATGTGACCGCAAATTACATAATCATACTTATTTTCAATGGCTAATTCTGTACAAACGGATTCAAAGTTAGATATAAATTTTACAGCCGATTTTACATTGCTCTTTATTTTTTTAGATAAGGAGTAAGGTTCTTTTTTAAATTTAGCCAAAATCCAGTTTAAAAAACGATTGATTAAAATTAGTGTATCATACCCCCAACCGCCTAATTTTGCTAACCATTTTGCATGAGTTATTGAAGCATCAAAAACATCACCATGAAAAATCCATGCTTTTTTTCCGTCTAATTCTAAAACTAATTTATTTTCAAGACTTAAATTTCCAAGATGTAAATCGGTAAATTTTCGCAAGAATTCATCGTGATTTCCAGTTAAATAATGCACTTTCGTTCCTTTTGAACTTAACGAAATTATTTTTTTAATCACATTCAAATGACTTGCCGGGAAATAGGACTTTCTAAACTGCCAAATATCAATAATATCGCCATTTAGAATTAAAGTTTTTGGTTTTATGGAAGATAAATAAGCTAACAATTCTTTTGCATGACAACCATAAGTTCCTAAATGAACATCTGAAATTACAACAACTTCTACCTTTCTTTTCTTCAAAATAAAACTTTTTAACAAAGCAATAAAACAAATCTATTGTTAAGGTTACTTAAACATTATTAAAAGTTTATTTGTAGTGCTAATTATTTCCTTAATTTTGCCGAAATTTAGAGAAATAGTGGGAAGTAAAAATAAATTAAAAAGATTCAGCGAAAACGAAACGTTTACTAACGTTTTTCAGCCAACAAGAGAAGAAGTTGTAGGAAACGAATTTCCATTGAGAGGAAAGTGGAATCGTGAGTTCTTTAAGAACGATAATCCAATTGTATTAGAATTAGGTTGTGGAAAAGGCGAATACTCAGTTGGTTTGGCGGAAAGAAGTCCTGAAAAAAACTTTATTGGAATTGATATTAAAGGCGCAAGATTTTGGCGTGGTGCTAAAACAGCAGTTGAATCGGGCATGAATAATGTTGCTTTTGTGAGAACTCAAATCGAATTAATCAATCATATTTTTGCCGAAAACGAAGTTTCTGAAATTTGGATTACTTTTCCAGATCCACAAATCAAATACAAAAGAACCAAGCACAGAATGACTAATTCTGAGTTTTTGAATAATTATAAAAAAATTCTGAAGCCAAACGGATTAATGCATTTAAAAACCGATTCAGAGTTTATGCACGGTTATACGTTAGGATTGTTACATGGTGAAGGTCATGAAGTAATTTATGCCAATCATAATATTTATAAAAACGAAGGTGCGCCAGCAGAAGTAACTGGAATTCAGACGTTTTATGAAAGTCAATATTTAGAAGTGAATAAACCAATTACGTATATTCAGTTTAGAATTAAGTAATTTTTGTTACATTCATTTCAATATTGTTCCTTACTTTTGATAAAAATCAATTTATGACATTTGTTTTAGCAATTTTTTTAGGTTTAATCATTTCTATTGGCGGCATCATTATTCCAGGTATGTTGAATATGACGATTGCTAAAATCAGTATAAAAGAAAATCAAAAACAAGCTCTAAATTTTGCTTTAGGAGCAGTCGTAGTCGTTTTTATTCAAAGTTTTTTAGGAACGTATTTCGCCAAATTTTTAGACTCAAATCCTGTTTTTAGTGAAGGTTTAAAAAAAATAGGGACTTTTATTTTTATTGGATTAACCATTGCTTTTACAATAATGGGTTTTAATGCAAAAAAGAAAAAAGATATTAAAGTAAAAATTGAGAACAAAAGAAATCGTTTTTTTTATGGTATGGCGATGTCTTCCTTTAATATGTTTGCTATCCCTTGGTATGCATTAAGTAGTTTAATGATGTCTTCCAAAGATTTGTTTGTTTATGATATCGTGTCAATTATTTTATTTTCATTTTCAGCGGCATTAGGTACTTATTTTGTGTTCTATTTGTATGCAAAATTCTTTAAGAAAATTGAGCATAAACTTACTTTTATTGTAAAAAACATTAATTTTTTAATTGCTGCCATAACGGGAATTATAGCAATTTCTTCTATATATAAAATGTATTTTTAATTTTTTGGCTAAATCAACTTCAAATAGCGATAACTTTTTTGAACGAGTATATGCAATCGTTCGTCAAATTCCTCAAGGAAAAGTTACTTCATACGGTGCTATCGCAAAAGCATTAGGAACAGCTCGTTCTGCACGAATGGTTGGCTGGGCGATGAATGCCTCTCATAATTTAGAAGATGTTCCAGCACACAGAGTAGTCAATAGAAAAGGATTGCTTTCTGGGAAACATCACTTTGAAGGAACTAATTTAATGCAACAACTTCTAGAAAACGAAGGAATTAAAGTTGTAGACAATCAAATTATCGATTTCGAAAAGCATTTTTGGGAACCAAACATTGGTGATGTGTAACAAATGTTACCGTTTACTTTATTTTTTCTATAGCAACATTATCCTTATATATACTATATCGTTTTCGTTTTATTTTTTCTAATGTATTACATTCTTTTTGTAATAAATGTGACATATATCATATAAATAGTGTTTTATTCGGTGGAAATTTGTACCATAATTTAAAACATAATACAAATGAACACTTTAAAAATAAACTTCAAAAATTGGTTTTTACTATTTATAGTTGTTGCTCCAATTTATACTGTTTTTGCACAAGATGCAAAGGTAGTTTTAGCAGAAAGTAAATTAGTTGTTGACGGAACTTCAAATGTGCATGATTGGACAATTGAAGCAAAAGCAATGAGTGGGAAAGCTTCGGCAACTTTAGAAGCAGGCGATTTAAAAGCACTAAAAAGTTTAGATTTTTCCGTTGAGGTTGAACAACTAAAAAGTGGTAAAAGTGGAATGGATAAAAACACTTTTAAAGCTTTAAAAAGTGCTACAAATAAAAACATCAGTTTCAAATTAGTGAAAGTGATTAAAATTACTACAGTTTCTGATAATAATTATACAATCGAAACACAAGGCGATTTAACTATTGCAGGTGCTACAAAAAGAGTCAATCAAACTTTTACAGTTAAACTTATCGGTAAAAAAATGATTTTTTCTGGAAAGCAAAAAATTGATATGACTTTATATGGTGTAGAACCACCAAAAGCATTAATGGGTACTATAAAAACAGGAAAAGATGTTGTCGTAGACTTCAAAGTAACCTACAACTAAAGAAATAATACTTATAACTAAATTACATATATTAAATTTTAAAAATCATGAGAACATTTATTAAATTATCAGTCATAGTAGCAGCCTTAAGCTTTACAAGCGCTATACAGGCTCAAGCCCCTTCTTTTGGGCAAATGCAAAACATGATTCCTAGAGATCAGTCAGGAATGAATGTATTTGATGTAAAAAAAGATAGCGTAGAATTTAAAGGATTAAGTGTTGATTTAGGTGCAGCATTTGCATTACAATATCAAGCTGTGAATTCGTTTAACGATCATGGAAGTTTACCAGCACCAATTGCAGGTTATAAATTGAATAACTTAGAAAATAATTTCAATTTACCAATGGCAAATATGACAATTGGAGCCCAATTGTATGATGGAGTAAGAGTAAATTTAGACCTTTATTTAGCAGCAAGACACCATAATGAAACTTGGGTTAAAGGTGGATATTTGCAAATCGATAAATTAGATTTCATTAAAAAAGATTTTATGGCAGATTTCATGAAATATACTACCATTAAAATTGGACAAATGGAAAACAATTATGGTGATGCACACTTTAGAAGATCAGATAATGGTCAAGCCATCTTTAATCCATTTATTGGGAATAATATTATGGACGCTTTTACCACAGAAATGGGAGCCGAAGTATACTATAATAGAGGTGGTTTTGTTAGTATGATTGGAGTAACTAACTCTAAATTGAACCAAAATGTTAAAGAAATTGTACCTGCTGCTCCAACAGCAATTGCACCAGATCCAAACACAACAATTAGTCCAACAATTCTAGCTAAATTAGGGTATGACAAACAAATCAATGATGATTTAAGAATTAGAGTAACGGGGTCTTTATATCATGTAGCTAATTCAAGTGGTAACTTATACAGTTCTGACAGAGCAGGTAGCCGTTTCTATGGAGTAATGTCTCACGCTGCTTATACAGGAGGTGCTGGAACAGCTGTTGCTGATAATTTTGATCCAACTGCTAATTATACAACAGGTAGATTTAATCCTGCATTCGGAAACTGGGCTACTTCATACATGTTTAACC
Organism: Flavobacterium sp. N2820; assembly: GCF_025947285.1. NCBI lineage: Bacteria > Pseudomonadati > Bacteroidota > Flavobacteriia > Flavobacteriales > Flavobacteriaceae > Flavobacterium > Flavobacterium sp. N2820. Next base: position 2,647,447 of record NZ_CP110008.1, read on the forward strand.
CATTCATCAAATTTAGAGGATTTGAATTCTTCGGAACATTAGAATTTGCATCTGGTGGAGATTTTAAAGGAACTGATGATAAACGTACAGTAAATCAATATGCAGGTGATATCGTTTACAGATTTGGTCAAAACGAAAGATATTATGTAGGTGGTAAATTAAATACTGTATCAGGTAAATTAAGAAACGCAGATGCTGAAAAAGTAAATGTAAACAGATTTGAAGCCAGTGCAGGTTGGTTTATGACTAAAAATGTATTAGCAAAATTAGCTTACGTTCAACAAAACTATCAAGGTTATAGCGAGTTTACAGGAGTGAATCCAAATGATCTATACGGAGGAAAATTCAATGGAGTAATGTTTGAAGCAATCATTAGTTTCTAAAAAAAATAGTAAATTTAAAAGCGAAAAGGGTTAGCTCTTTTCGCTTTACTTTAAGGTTATGAAAGCAATAGGTATAATAATCGTCTTTATTCTTTTAAGTTTTGGTTTTACAAAAAATCAAACCAAAGTTAAAATCACGAATAAAAGTGAAGTGACTATTAAAGGGAAATCAAACGTTAATACATTTGAATGCAAATACAATTCAGATTATATTGAAGACGAAATTCATGTTTCTGTCACAAAAAGTAATTCAAAAATACTTTTAGATGGTGCTAAAATTGCAATAAAAAGCAATGGTTTTGATTGCGCTCACAAAATGATAACAAGAGATTTTAAATCTATTCTAAAAGCAGATGAAAATCCGCATATTGTAATTAATGTTAAAGAAATCAATAACACAAAAGAGAACATAACCGCAAAATTAAATGTAAAGATTGCAGGAATTGAAAAAGAATACACAGTTCCAGTAACATACAATCAAGCAACAAATAATGTTAAAGGGCAATTGAAATTAAACATCAAAGATTTTAAATTAAAATCGCCTAAGAAATTACTTGGAATGGTCGTGGTTAATGACAATGTTGAGATAAATTTCAATTTGTTTTTACAATATTAAAAATTTATTTTTCAGTTAGTTTAGAAAGCAATCTTGATAAAAGGTTGCTTTTTCTTTATACGATAGATTCTAACTATCAAATTATAAAAACTTTAAACTTCTAAACTTTTAAACTCCTAAACTTCTTATTATCTTTGCAATCTAAAATCAGTCTGAATAAAAATGGATTTTTAATTACAATTAGCCTGATTACGAAAAAAATCAAACAGATGAAACTAGATAGAAAAGAAATTTTAAGTGCATTAGAAACTATTTCGGTGGCTGGAGAAGGAAAAAACATGGTAGAAAGTGGTGCGGTTCAAAATGTAATCACTTTCGGAGATGAAGTTGTTGTTGATTTACTTTTATCAACACCAGCTCTACATATTAAAAAACGTGCAGAAGTTGATATTATTAAAGTAATACACGAAAAAGTATACGAAAAAGCCAAAGTAAAAGTAAATATTAAAGTTGAAGCGCCAGAAAAACCAGAAAACCCTAATTTGATTAGAGGTAAACAAATTCCTGGAATTTCAAATATTATTGCTGTAGCTTCTGGTAAAGGAGGAGTAGGAAAGTCTACTATTACCGCAAATCTTGCGGTAACATTAGCAAAAATGGGATTTAAAGTGGGGGTTTTAGATGCCGATATTTACGGACCATCAATGCCAATTATGTTTGATGTAGAAAACGCAAAACCAATCTCGGTTGAAGTGGACGGAAAATCTAAAATGCAACCTGTTTCAAGTTATGGTGTAGAAATCTTATCAATAGGATTTTTCACAAAACCAGATCAAGCGGTTATTTGGAGAGGTCCAATGGCTGCTAAAGCATTAAACCAAATGATTTTTGATGCCAACTGGGGTGAATTAGATTTCATGCTAATTGATTTACCACCAGGAACAGGCGATATTCATTTATCAATCATGCAATCGTTGCCAATTACGGGAGCAGTTGTAGTAAGTACACCTCAAGCAGTTGCGTTGGCCGATGCTAAAAAAGGAGTTTCCATGTTTATGTCAGAATCAATTAATGTCCCTGTTCTAGGAATTATTGAAAATATGGCTTATTTCACACCCGAAGAACTTCCAGAAAATAAATATTATATCTTTGGTAAAGAAGGTGCAAAAAATTTAGCAGCTGATTTACAAGTACCACTTTTAGGAGAAGTGCCATTAGTGCAAAGCATTCGCGAAGCAGGAGATTACGGTCGCCCAGCAGCATTGCAAACCGCATCAATATTAGAAAGTGTTTTTGAAACAATTACAAGAAATGTAGTGCAAGAAACGGTAAATCGTAATGAAACCTTACCTCCTACAGAAGCTATCAAAATAACAACAATGGCAGGATGTTCTGCTGTAAAAAAAAAGTAAACAGTTTACACTCTCAGTTGGCAGTTTGAACACTGTTTTTGTAACTGAGACTGCGACTGAAAACTGAAAACTAAAAATTATGACTACAATAGAAATAAAAGATAATGTTGAAAAAGCATTAGAAGAAATTCGTCCGTTTTTAAATTCTGATGGTGGAAACATTTCATTAGTAGAAATTATTGATGACAAACATGTAAAAGTACGATTAGAAGGTGCTTGTACAAATTGCAGTTTAAGTATTAGTACAATGAAAGCAGGAGTAGAAACTACAATAAAAAAGTATGTTCCTCAAATTGAAACAGTAGAAAATATTGCCTAGTAGACAAAGTATGATATAAATCATATTTATACATTTTACTAGTTTGTTACTTTGCTATCACAAATTTTAAAAAATGATTAAAACAGATATTCTTATAATTGGCGCAGGTCCTACGGGTCTTTTTGCCGTTTTCGAAGCCGGATTATTGCAATTAAAATGTCATATCATTGATGCCTTACCTCAGCCCGGTGGACAATTAGCTGAATTATATCCTAAAAAACCCATTTTTGATATTCCAGGTTATCCTTCAGTATTAGCAGGAGATTTGGTTACTAACTTAATGGAACAAATAAAACAGTTTCAACCAGGATTTACACTAGGAGAAACTGCGGAAACCATAGAAAAATTAGAAGATGGAACTTTTATTGTAACCACAAACGAAGGTACACAACATCACGCAAAAGCAATTGCAATTGCGGGTGGTTTAGGTACTTTTGAACCAAGAAAACCCCTTTTAAAAGACATCGAATTTTACGAAAAAGAAGATCGCGGAGTAGATTACTTCGTAAAAGATCCAGAAAAATATCGTGGAAAAAATATTGTAATTGCTGGTGGAGGAGATTCTGCTTTAGATTGGAGTATTTTCTTGTCTAATGTTTCGAATTCAGTGACATTGGTACATAGAAGAAACGAATTTCGAGGTGCTTTAGATTCGGTTGAAAAAGTACAAGAATTAAAATCGGCAGGAAAAATTAAATTGATTACACCTGCAGAAGTGGTTGGTTTCAAAGGAAGTGAACGAATAGAATCGTTAGATATTGAAATGAATGGTGCGCGAATGAATGTTCCTACCGATTATTTTATTCCACTGTTTGGATTAACACCAAAGTTAGGTCCAATTGCAAATTGGGGATTAGAAATTGAAAAAAACGCCATCAAAGTAAATAACGCATTAGATTATCAAACGAATATCGACGGAATTTATGCTATTGGTGATGTCAACATTTATCCAGGGAAATTAAAACTAATTTTATGTGGTTTTCACGAAGCTACTTTAATGTGTCAAAGTGTTTATAATAGAATTAATCCAGGAAAACGTTATGTGTTAAAATACACCACCGTTTCTGGAGTAGATGGTTTTGACGGAACCAGAAAAGAAGCTGAAAAAGCCGTAGTAAAATCGATTGATTAACATGCCACAAGACGTAACCATTTTTATAACAGACAGAAACGGTATTAAACACGAAGTGTTAGCGCCAACTGATATGAACATGAACATCATGGAGTTAATTCGTTCCTATGAATTAGCTGAAGAAGGTACAGTTGGTGTTTGCGGAGGAATGGCTATGTGTGCTTCCTGCCAATGTTATATTTTAAACGATGTAATCTCATTGGAACGAAATCCAGATGAAGAAGCAATGCTTTGGGAAGCGTATCATGTAAAGGATAATTCCAGATTAGGTTGCCAAATTCCAATTACAGAAGATTTAGAAGGTTTAGCAATTGAAATAGCCCCAGAACAATAATAAAAAAAGCGAGAATTTTTCTCGCTTTTTTTATTATACTAATTCATGTTTATGTTCCATTTGTTCTTCAATTGCATCCCAAAGTCCGATTCTTTTTTCCAACGCTAAAATAGAAATTTCTTGCACTTCATTCCATTTTTGTTCCGATGTTCCGCATAGTTCATTAATCATCTGCATTGCCATAGGTCCATGTTCATCGGCGTCTAATTCAATATGTCTTTCAAAGTAATAAATTAGTTTTGATAAATTGGTTTCAGGGAAATTTTGCTGAAAACTTTTTAAAATTTCGGTAAACATATTCGGAATCAAATCTTCTCTTCCAAAAGTAAAAGCAGCTGCAATTTCATGTGGTTTTCCTTGTTCAATTACTCGAAATGTAAAATCTAAAAAAGCTTTAACATTTGGATGTAAATCACTTTGTTTAATAGATACAAAAATGTTTTTTGTCTCTTCTACATTCTGTAAAAAACTAGTAATTTGGGTTGTCGAAGCACCACATTGTTTCATCGCATCTAAGTACATTTCAAAATGACTTTGTCTAGTTCCCTCAATTGTTAAATCGGTTTCTTCGGCTACAACAATTTCGTTAATTAAATAGCGAATTTCTGGATTTCCTATGGGTAACCAAGGTGTTGTTGTGCAAGTTAATTTGTTTTGTAAGGCTTTTAATAAAGACATAAAATCCCACACAGCATATATGTGATTTTCTAAAAAACAATGTAAATCTTCAATGGTTTTAACTTTGTTGTACAACGAATGATTTAACAATTGTTCTTTCTGATTTTGTATCGATTGGTTTATTGTTTGAATATCCATGAGGCAATTTTATTTTTATTTACGAAATAGTATTGGTAAATGGTTTTTTACTTCCTAACAATACAAATGTAAAAATGCTTCCCTAAAAAGAGAAGCATTTTGTATCAATTTTATCTATTGTTTAATTACTTAAATGCAGGGAAACCCGTTACATCCATTCCTGTAATTAACAAGTGAATGTCGTGTGTCCCTTCATAAGTTACTACAGATTCTAAATTCATCATATGTCGCATGATAGAATATTCTCCTGTAATTCCCATTCCACCAAGCATTTGACGTGCATCACGAGCAATTGTTAATGCCATATCAACGTTGTTTCTTTTTGCCATCGAAATTTGAGCTGTTGTAGCTTTTCCTTCGTTTCTTAAAACACCCAATCTCCAAGTTAATAATTGCGCTTTCGTGATTTCGGTAATCATTTCAGCTAATTTCTTTTGTTGTAATTGTGTTGCTCCAATTGGTTTGTCAAACTGAATTCTTTCTTTTGAATAGCGTAAAGCAGTGTCATAACAATCCATTGCTGCTCCAATCGCTCCCCAAGCAATTCCATAACGAGCCGAATCTAAACAGCCAAGTGGTGCTCCTAATCCAGATTTGTTTGGTAATAAGTTTTCTTTTGGAACTTTTACGTTGTCAAAAATAAGTTCTCCAGTAGCTGAAGCTCTTAACGACCATTTATTATGTGTTTCTGGAGTTGAAAAACCTTCCATGCCGCGTTCCACGATTAATCCGTGAATTCTTCCTTCTTCATTTTTAGCCCAAACTACTGCAATGTCAGCGAAAGGCGCATTTGAAATCCACATTTTAGCACCATTTAAAAGATAATGATCACCCATATCTTTATAATTAGTTACCATTCCTGCTGGATTTGAACCATAATCTGGTTCAGTTAAACCAAAACATCCAATGAATTCTCCAGTGGCTAATTTTGGTAAATATTTCATTCTTTGTTCTTCGTTTCCATATTTCCAAATAGGATACATAACCAATGAAGATTGAACGGAAGAGGTTGAACGTACGCCCGAATCTCCTCTTTCAATTTCTTGCATGATTAATCCATAAGAAATTTGGTCTAATCCAGCACCTCCATATTCTACAGGAATATAAGGGCCAAATCCACCAATTTCGCCCAAACCTTTTACGATTTGATGTGGAAATTCTGCTCTTTGTGCGTATTCTTCAATAATTGGAGATACTTCTTTTTTTACCCAAGCACGTGCAGCATCACGCACCATTTTATGTTCGTCAGATAATAATTCGTCTAATAAATAATAATCTGGAGATTGAAATAAGTCTGGTCTCATAGTTTTTGATTTGAAAGTCACAAAAGTAAGTAAAGATTTTTAACAAATCAATTAACAAATGTTATAATTTTTAAATCACATCTTCAAATAAAAATCTTTAGTCAGTTCAATGTATTCAGGAGTATATTCATGACGAGAAATTTCAATAGTTAGTTCATCAATTAATGGAGTTTGCTCTATTCGGCAAAAAGCCAATAAACTTCTTTTAATTTCTGATGTCGGTGTGCCTTTTACTCGAGTAATTTTTAGAGGAAATAAGTCTAATTCCTTGCATAAAGAAACAAATTGCTCTTCTTCTTTGTAAGGAATAATCACAGAAAAAATACCGTTATCCGAAAGTAATAATGCAGCTGCCTCAATTAATTCTTCAAAAGGTAAAGCATCTTCAAAGCGTGCTAAATCTCTCGAAGTGTTATCTGATTTAAAATCATCAGTATAAAAAGGCGGATTGGAAATGATTAAATCGTATTCGTCTTCGGGTTCGTCAACAAATTCATCTAAACCTGCGTGAAAACAAAATAACTTATCGCCCCACGAGGAAGCTTCAAAATTTTCAACGCATTGTTCATAAGCATCTTCGTCAATTTCAATAGCATCAATTTGTTCGGCGTTGCTTCTTTGGGCTAACATTAAAGACAAAATTCCAGTTCCAGCTCCAATATCTAATATATTGTAAGGATTATTGATTAGCGGAGTCCAAGCACCAAGTAGCACACCATCAGTGCCAATTTTCATTGCACAATGATCTTGATTAACCGAAAATTGTTTGAATGTAAAAGTCATTGGAATTATCCAAGATAAAGGTCAACCAAACCTTCAGGAGTTTCTAAAGTAATGGTTTTATTTTCTCTGTCGAGAGAAATAATGAAATCATCAATAAGCGGAATCAAAATTTCAGTTCCATTTTTATCGATTTCAAAAAGCGGTTGTGCGCCACTATCATTAATAGCAATAATTTTCCCTATGTTTCCTCTCATTAAGTCGATTACGTCAAATCCTATTACTTCGTGGTAATAAAACTGAGTGCCTTCTAATTTAGGTAACATAGAAAGTGGAAGATAAATTTCGCTTCCCATAATTTCGTCTGCTTCTGCTTCTGTTTGAATGTCTTCAAAACGAACACGTAGAAATTTTTCTTTGTGAAGCGAACTACTTTCAATAAAAAATGGAACCAGTGTTTTGTTGATTTCAACAAAAACTGATTCCAAATTTTGATACAATTCGGGTTCGTCGGTATCTAAATACACCAATACTTCCCCTTTGAAACTAAATTTTTTCGCGATTTTACCTAAATAGAAACAATCTTGTTTACGCATGGAATCGCCTTATGATTAAGCTTCTGTCTCTTCGTTGTTTTCTTCAACAGCTGGAGCTTCTTCCGTTGCAGCCTCAACTACCTCTTCAGTTACTTCAACTGCAGCTTCTTCAGCTACTTCTTCAACTTTTGCAGCTTCAGCTTGAGCAGCAATACGTTTTTCGTTTGCTTCTTTTTCAGCTTTTAAAGCTTTTGCTTTAGCATCTGCTTCAGCTTTTGATAAACCAGTTTTTTTAGCGTCAACTTTTCCTGCTTTTTCATCTAACCAAGCTGCTAATTTAGCATCTGCTTGCTCTTGAGTTAAAGCACCTTTTCTGATACCTCCATCTAAATGGTGTTTTAATAAAGCACCTTTGTAAGAAAGAATTGCTCTAGCTGTATCAGTTGGTTGAGCTCCATTGTGTAACCATTGAACAGCTTTGTCCAAGTTTAAATCAATAGTTGCTGGATTTGTGTTTGGATTGTAAGTTCCGATTTTCTCTAAGAATTTACCATCTCTTTTTGATCTTGCATCTGCTGCAACAACCCAATAAAAAGGTTTCCCTTTTTTTCCGTGTCTTTGTAATCTAATTTTTACTGACATAATCTTGTGATTAATTTGAGGTTCTCGACCTCGGTTATTTAAGGGTGCAAATATATAAAACTTTGTAATACAATCATATTAACTGTTGAAAAATATTTTTAGAGTGAATATGAATTTATTTAGATAAAAAAGTTATTTTTGTTTCCTACATATAATTAGAACCTAAAACAATGAAAAAATTTCTTTCTTTAATAGCTATTGCGGTATTATTTAATTCTTGTCAGCAAGATCTTCAAACCAATACGCCAGGTTTTCAGGCAAAACTAAATAACGTGCAATGGAGAGCAAATGATGCAATAGTTTCTATTGATGGCGATGGAGGAATGACAATTACTGCATATACTGCTTATGAAACTGTGGTATTAAAATCAAACGCATCAAATGTTGGAACGTATACGTTGGGAACACAAGATTATTTTGGTAATCATGCTTCTTATGCTAACGATGTGCAAAATTTTCAAGATTTCTATAATACAGCACCTGTTGAAGGACCTGCATTTAAATTGTCTGGAATGATTACCGGAGGAACTGGCTACATGAATGTACCTGGCGCGCAGACAACTGGTGGTTCTGGTGTTGGTTTAAGAGTGGCTACACAAACAAATGCTGGAGTTGTTACGGGAGTAACCGTAGTTGCAAGAGGAAATGGTTATGAAGCTGGAGATGTTATAACAATAGTAGGTGGAAATAATGATGCAACATTTAGTATTGTTAACGTACAATCAAGCAATGGAGAAATCACTATTGAAGAAGTTGAAAACGGCTTATATACAGGTAAATTTAAATTTAATGCTGTTAATGCTTCTGGAGAAGTTGTAACTTTTTCTGAAGGTGTATTCTACAAATTACCACTAGGTTTATAGAAGTTTATAAATAAATATATTTGAAGCCATCTTTTTAGATGGCTTTTTTGTTAATAACTAAAATTGGCATTCAATAACAGAAAATGTATTTTTGTTTTTATTCAAAATCAGCTCTTGCTTTTGCCTTTAGCTTAATTATCAGATAGATGTACTTAATTTTCGATACAGAAACCACTGGATTACCCCGCAGTTGGTCGGCTCCCATAACGGATACCGACAACTGGCCTCGTTGTATACAAATTGCTTGGCAGTTGCACGACGAAATGGGAAACTTAATTGAGCATCAAGATTATTTGGTAAAGCCTGAAGGGTTTAATATCCCGTATGATGCCGAAAGAATTCATGGTATTTCTACAGAATTAGCAATTGAGCAAGGAATTTTGCTTTCTGAAGTTTTAGAAAAATTCAACATTGCGCTTTCCAAAACAAAATTCATTGTAGGACAAAATGTAGGATTTGATGTTAATATTATGGGGTGCGAATTCCATCGTATGAACATTGGTTCAGATTTGTCAAAAATGCCGGTTTTAGATACCTGTACAGAAATCACCGCCAACTTATTAAAATTGCCGGGTGGTCGCGGTGGAAGATTTAAACTACCAACATTAACAGAATTACATCAATATCTTTTCAACCAACCTTTCGCAGAAGCACACAACGCAACTGCCGATGTGGAAGCAACAACTCGTTGTTTTCTTGAACTAATTAAAAGAGAAGTTTTTACTAAAGAAGAATTAGATGTAACACCTGAATATTTCAGAAGTTTCCGAGAAAAAAATCTGGGCGAAATCCAATTAATCGGATTAAAACATATCAATCTGAAACAAGCCTCTGAAGAAATTAGAGCGCGTTTGAAAAAAATTGAACAAGAGGAAGTTCAAACTACGATTTCAGATGAAGTAAAATCAGATTTAAAAGACGCAGCTTTTGCACATTTGCACAATCACACACAGTTTTCGGTTTTACAATCTACCATTGCAATTAATGATTTAGTAAAAGCTTCAGCAAAATTCAAAATGCCAGCGGTTGCCATGACAGATACTGGTAACATGATGGGGGCTTTCCATTTTGTAAGTGCAGTTATGAATCATAATAAAGCCGCAAAAGCAAAAATTGAAGCCGCAATTGAAGCAGGAGAAGAAGCTACAGAAACAGAAATCAAACCGATAGTTGGATGCGAATTCAATATCTGCGACGATCATAAGGATAAGACCAAAAAAGACAACGGCTATCAGGTTGTTTTATTGGCAAAAAATAAAAAAGGCTATCACAATTTAGCCAAAATGTCATCCATCGCATACACGGCCGGGTTTTATTATGTGCCTCGTATCGATAGAAAAATTGTGGAGCAGTATAAAGAAGATATCATTGTTTTATCGGGGAATTTATACGGAGAAATTCCGAGTAAAATTTTAAATGTAGGGGAAAGTCAAGCCGAAGAAGCTTTAATTTGGTGGAAGGAGCAATTTGGTTCAGATTTCTATCTGGAATTAATGCGACACAAGCAAGAAGACGAAAATCGGGTTAATCAAACCTTAATAGCTTTCGCAAAAAAGCACCATGTGAAGTTGGTTGCGACCAATAATACCTATTACGTTAATAAAGAAGATGCCAATGCACACGATATTTTATTATGTGTAAAAGATGGTGAAAAACAAGCAACACCAATTGGTCGCGGACGTGGTTATCGATATGGGATGCCTAATCAGGAATATTATTTTAAATCGGGTGACGAAATGAAGCAGCTTTTTGCTGATTTACCCGAAGCAATTATCAATATTCAGGAAATTATCGATAAAGTGGAAGCGTATTCTTTATATAGAGATGTATTACTTCCAAAATTTAAAATTCCTGATGAATTTGAAGTTCCTGAAGATGCCGAAGATGGCGGCGTGCGTGGTGAAAATAATTATTTAAGGCATTTAACCTATTTAGGAGCTGAAAAACGCTATCCAGAATTAACAGATGACATCAAAGAACGTTTGGATTTTGAATTGCTCACGATTTCAAATTCGGGTTATCCGGGTTATTTCTTAATTGTACAAGATTTCATTGCAGAAGCCCGAAAAATGGATGTTTCCGTTGGTCCAGGTCGTGGTTCTGCTGCGGGTTCTGCAGTTGCGTATTGTTTAGGAATTACAAATATCGACCCCATTAAGTACGATTTGCTTTTTGAGCGCTTCCTAAATCCCGACCGTGTTTCCATGCCCGATATCGATATCGACTTCGATGATGAAGGTCGTGGTCGTGTCATGGATTATGTAATCAATAAATATGGTTCTAATCAAGTGGCGCAAATTATTACCTATGGTAAGATGGCTACAAAGTCTGCGATTCGAGATACCGCTCGTGTATTAGATTTGCCATTATTTGAAGCGGATAGAATTGCCAAATTGATTCCAGGAATGATGCCTTCCAAATGGAATTTAGCACGATTTTTAGCCGAAGACGAAAGCGAACTCAAAAAAGCATTGCGTTCGGAAGAATTTGATAAAGTCAAAGAATTAATTGGGATTGCCAATTCAGAAGATTTAGCAGGAGAAACTATTCAGCAAGCAAAAGTGTTAGAAGGTTCCATGCGAAACACCGGAATTCACGCTTGTGGAGTAATCATCACGCCAAGCGATATTACCAATTTCGTTCCAGTCACTACGGCGAAAGATTCCGATTTGTATGTAACGCAATTTGACAACTCGGTAGCGGAAAGCGCAGGTTTGTTGAAGATGGACTTTTTGGGATTAAAAACCCTAACCTTAATTAAAGACACCGTTAAATTGGTAAAATATCGTTTAGGAATCGATTTAGATCCTGATAATTTTCCAATTGATGACCAAAAAACATATGAGTTATTCCAAAGAGGTGAAACGGTTGGGGTTTTCCAATATGAATCGCCTGGAATGCAAAAATACATGAAGGACTTAAAACCAACGGTTTTTGCCGATTTAATTGCCATGAACGCATTATATCGTCCAGGACCATTGGAATATATTCCTTCTTTCGTTCGTAGAAAAAACGGCGAAGAAGAAATCAAATACGATTTAGAAGCGTGTGAAGAATACTTAGCAGAAACCTACGGAATTACAGTTTATCAAGAGCAGGTAATGCTTTTGTCACAAAAATTAGCTGGATTTTCAAAAGGTGATGCCGACGTTTTGCGTAAGGCTATGGGTAAAAAACAAATTGAAGTTTTGAACAAAATGAAACCTCAATTTATCAATCAAGCCGCAGAAAAAGGTCACGACCCTGTTATTTTAGAGAAAATTTGGAAAGACTGGGAAGCGTTTGCAAGTTATGCGTTTAACAAATCGCACTCTACTTGCTATGCTTGGATTGCTTATCAAACGGCTTATTTAAAAGCGCATTATCCAGCGGAATATATGGCTGCTGTACTATCGAATAACATGAACGATATCAAGCAAGTTTCGTTTTTTATGGAAGAATGTAAACGCATGGGATTAGCCGTTTTGGGTCCAGATGTGAATGAATCGTATTATAAATTTACGGTAAACGAAAACTATGCTGTTCGTTTCGGAATGGGAGCTGTAAAAGGTGTTGGAGCAGGAGCAGTTCAAACCATTGTTGAGAATAGAAAAGATGGAAATTACAAATCTATTTTTGATTTAGCCAAACGTATTGATTTGCGTGCAGCCAATAAAAAAGCGTTTGAAAACTTAGCATTAGCAGGTGGTTTTGATGGTTTTATAGAAACACATCGTGCCCAATATTTTCATCATGACGGCGATGGAATTACGTTTTTAGAAAAAGCGATTCGTTATGGTTCGAAATTTCAAGAAAACGAAAATTCATCACAAGTAAGTTTGTTTGGCGATGCGTCGGAAGTGCAAATTGCTGAACCGATTGTGCCTCCTTGTGAGGATTGGAGTACGATGGAAAAATTAGCCAAAGAAAAAGAAGTTGTTGGAATATATATTTCTGGACATCCGTTAGATGATTACAAGTTTGAAATGAAATATTTCTGCACGGCTAAATTAGAATCGCTTAAAAATTTAGAACAACATTTGGGCAAAAACCTTTCTTTTGGTGGAATTGTAACTAATGTACAACACAGAACAGCCAAAAACGGAAAGGGTTGGGCAACTTTTGTGTTAGAAGGGTATGATGAAAGTTATGAATTCCGAATTTTTGACGAAGAATATTTAAAATACCGTCATTTCTTGTTGCAAAATCAGTTTGTGTATTTTAAGATTAACGTGAAAGAAGGTTGGGTAAATCGTGAAACAGGTAAAAAATCAGACCCAAGAATTCAATTTTTAGATGCCAAAATGTTAGCTGATGTGTTGCCAACGTTTGCTAAAAAACTATTTATTCACTTAGATATTAAAGATCTGCATTCCAATTTTGTTGCTGAATTGAATGAGCTTTTTGCAGCAAATATGGGTGATAATTCGGTGACTTTTGAAGTTATGGAATTGGAAAAAATTAAAACTGCAGCAGCAGATGTTTCAGTAATAACGCCAATTGATGTTGAAGAAGAGGTAGTTGACGAAGCAGGTGAAGAAGTCGAAATGAATATTGAAGTTCCTGTCGAAAAAGAAGAAATCATTGTAAAAACAAAGCTTTCAATGCCAAGCCGAAAATTGAAAGTAAAGATTTCATCCGAATTACTTCAAGAATTAGAAAAAATGCAAGTAAATTTTAAATTGAATTAAGTATAAGTTCTTCAAATGACTGCATAATCAAAACTAATCTTAAAACACACTTTCATTCGTAATTAATTCCTAAATTTGCATTCATAATAAGTATAAAACTAAAAAGAAAAATATGGCATTAGCAATAACAGATGCTACTTTTGATGAGGTAGTATTAAAATCAGACAAACCAGTAGTAGTAGATTTTTGGGCAGCTTGGTGTGGACCATGTAGAATGGTTGGACCAGTTATCGACGAAATCCACAGCGAGTATGAAGGAAAAGCAGTTGTAGGAAAAGTTGATGTAGATGCAAATCAAGAATTTGCAGCAAAATACGGTGTTAGAAACATCCCAACAGTATTAATTTTCCAAAACGGAGAAGTAGTGGGTAGACAAGTTGGTGTTGCGCCTAAGAAAACTTATACTGATGCAATCGACGCATTACTATAATCAATAGAAAAAAGATAAAGGAAAGGTTCAGCGAAAGTTGAGCCTTTTTTGTTTTCAAAACACATAGTTACATAGGGTTTTAGTATAATTTTTTTGCTCTGAAGAGTTCATGCAATAAAAATCCGTTTTAATCTGTGTTTCGCCTGAGCGAATCCGTTTTATCCGCGTTCCAATTTCTAAAATCTTTTTCTATCTTTACGATATGAATTTAGAATCTCAAATACAAAAAATATCGAGTTTTGAGCACTTGGAACTATTGGCCAACCAAATTGTAGAAGGCTTTATTTCAGGGATGCACAAATCGCCTTTTCATGGATTTTCAGCAGAGTTTGCCGAACATAAAATCTATAATCCAGGAGAAAGCACCAAACATATTGATTGGAAGTTGTTTGCTAAAACCGATAGATTATATACCAAACGCTACGAAGAAGAAACCAATTTGCGTTGCCATTTGATTATCGATAATTCGTCTTCGATGCATTATCCTCAATTGAAAGATAACCAGCAATTTTATGAAAATAAAATAGGTTTTTCAGTACTGGCTTCTGCAGTTTTAATGAATTTACTTAAAAAACAACGCGATGCTGTTGGATTGAGTGTTTATTCAGATACCTACGAATTCTATGCTTCAGAAAAGGGAAGTGATCGTCATCATCGCATGATTTTAAGCAAGCTGGAAGGTGTTTTGGCACATAATGGTCAAACTAAAAAAACAGATACAGTCACTTTTTTACATCAAATTGCCGAAAATATTCACCGTCGTTCAATGGTGGTTTTGTTTACCGATATGTTTCAAAACGAAGACAGTGAGAAAATTTTTAAAGCGCTCCAACATTTAAAACATAATAAACATAAAGTGGTTGTTTTTCATGTGTATGATAAAAAAACAGAATTAAATTTCAGTTTTGATAACACACCTCGAAAATTTATTGATGTTGAAACAGGAGAAGAGATTAATTTATTTGCCGAAAACACACAAGAAATG
Source organism: Flavobacterium sp. N2820 (assembly GCF_025947285.1). Classification (NCBI taxonomy): domain Bacteria; kingdom Pseudomonadati; phylum Bacteroidota; class Flavobacteriia; order Flavobacteriales; family Flavobacteriaceae; genus Flavobacterium; species Flavobacterium sp. N2820. Next base: position 2,662,549 of record NZ_CP110008.1, read on the forward strand.
TATCAAAAAAAGGTTGAAGCATTTTTCAAAACAATTGAAACAACTTGTATGCAGTACCAAATTAAGTATGTTCCGGTTTCTGTAGATGAAAAATTCGAAAAAATTATGACGGCGTATTTAGTTGAAAAACAAAAGTTTGGGTAAAATGGATAAAAAAAGTTTAATATTTTTTTAAAAAATATTTGCAGGAATGAAAAAGCGTAGTATATTTGCACTCGCAATCAAGCACTGGTTTGGTAGTTCAGTTGGTTAGAATACATGCCTGTCACGCATGGGGTCGCGGGTTCGAGTCCCGTCCAGACCGCCAGTAAAGAGGAAGCCTTTCTTTTAAGAAAGGCTTTTTTGCCCTCTTAAAATATTTAAAATAGTTGTGTTGTTTAGGTACGAAAGTACCAAAAGGTTTAGTAGTTAGACCAATGGAAAGCTTTGCATTTATGCAGAGCTTTTTTGATTTTAAATAGGGATAGATTTTTTTAACAGCTGTTTTTTTGTTTTTATTTTTTTGTTGCATATATTTATAAAATAATTAAACAAAAAAATATGAAAAATATATTTACAGCATTATTCATGCTATCATTTACATTGATGTTCTCTCAGGATGTGGTTGAAGAGAAACAAAATAAATATGGATTTGAAGTAACAGCTAAATTTGGTTCATCAAAATTGGATTTAAAGGATGCGGTTGATTTAAATGGTAGCTTTAGTGCGGGTGATTTTTTATTTGTTTATAGATTAAATGAAAAATCGACGCTTAAATCTGGAGTAACTCTTGCAGAATTTAATTCTAATTTTACTTCATTAGGAGAAACAGCGAGTCTAAAAAACACATACTTGCAAATCCCTTTAAAATATTTTTACGCAACTTCACTTTCAAATAATGCACTAAATAATTCGAAAATTAATATGTTGTTTGGAATAGGAATAAATGCAAATCATTTATACAAGTCAGAAGTTGAAACAACATTGTCGACTAGTTCTGATAAGAATTTAGGATGGAATTTTGGTTCTTCATTTGAAATGGGATTAGATTTTACCTTTTCAAAGTACATGAATTTCGGTATTTTTTATGAAGCCATGTCAGATATTACTCGAATCAAAAAAGATGATATCAATCAAAAGTTGATAAGTACTAATTTGGTTAAGTTTTCTTACATCTTAAATTTTTAATTAATTTTGTTTTAGGTTTAGTGGTTAGGCCTCTTTAAAAGCGTTGAATTTTTCAGCGCTTTTTTAGTTTAAAACCAAACCGCTCTATTTTGCCAAACAAGAACTAAAAATAATCCAAAAAATAGCAAGCTTACTAATACTTTCATAAAAGTTCCAGCTAAAAATCCAATAAATGATCCAGTTGCTGCTTTAAATGCTCTTCCTTTTTCTTGAGAGTTATAAATAAGTTCTCCCACGAGTGCTCCAACAAATGGACCAATTAAAAACCCAAAAGGAATAGGCGCAAAAATTCCAATTACTAAACCAATATTTGTTCCCCAAATGCCGTATTTACTTCCGCCGAAGTATTTTGTGCCTTTTGCTGGAATTATATAATCTAAAATCCCAATTACAATGGCAATTATTAAAGTAATACCAAGTAACCAATAATTGGTTTCAATTCCTTGACAGAAATAAAGGAGTAAAATACCAACCCAACTCACAGGTGGTCCAGGTAAAGCAGGAAGAATACTACCAATAATACCAACTAACATTAAGATGAGACCCAGAATCAATAAAAAGTATTCCATAAGATTTTAGTTATTGTCTAACAAATTTATAACTTTGTTTCATAAAATTTTAATTTATTGATTCTATGCGATTTATTTTTTTACTTTTTATTTCTTTTCTATTTGTTAATGCAGCGGTTGCTCAAGATAAAAAAGCACCAACACAGGAACAATTGAAAGAATTGTCAAGAATTCAAAATGAAAAATATGAGAACCAAAAGAAAAAAGAATGGGATGCTTATTTAGTTCGTGTCGAGGCAGATAAATTGGCAAAAAAACAGAAAAAAGTAGCAGATTCTATTGAAAAATCTAAACTAACTGATAATGTAAAAAATGATATTGATGATTTTACAAAATGCTCAGTTCAAGAATTACCTTACTTTAAAGTAAAAAATTATATTACTAAACTAGAAGAGTTAAAGTCATTGGATAATTACATTAAAATTCATATTTATAATAAGTTTAGATATCCCGAATTTGCCATTAAACACGAATTACAAGGAAGAGTTATGGTTTATTTTATTATTGACAAGGAAGGAAATCTTCAAATTAAAGAAGCTATTGGTCCAAAAAACGGATTGATTTTAGAAGAAGAAGCTATTCGCATTATTAAATCGTTACCAACAGCCATTCCTGCTAAATGTGATGGAAAACCGATTAATATTTCCTATGCAATACCTATAATGTTTCAGATGGAAGAATAATATGAAAAAGATAATTCAACTGTTTTTTTTGCTTTTAGCATTACAATCTTGCCAGTACTTCGAAAAACAAGTACCTGATGAGAAAGAATTATTAGAACAAGAATTAAAAAAAATCAATTGGGACGAAGTGGATGAATTTCCATCTGTTTTGCAATGCGATACAATTAAAGATGCCGAAATAAAAAAACAATGTTTTTTTGATTACTTAGCACAAACTATTCAGGAACGAATAGGAATTGATACGTTGCAAATGTTGTATCCAGAAATGGACACCATTGAAGTAAAAGTGACCATAAACCCCGATGCGAGTTTGCAATTTGAACCACAATTTTCAAAAGATAGTGTTGCGTACGATAAAACTAAAATTGATAGTATTTTAACTGCTCGTTTATCTGATTTTCCAAAAGTTGAACCTGCAATTAAAAGAGGAATTAAAGTAAAAACACAATTTGTACTTCCGGTTATTATTAAAGTCGAAAAGTAATTTTATTTTCTAAAATTTCTCCCTTTCCAACTGTAGTCTCCAAACAATGAATACACAGCCACAGAAACACTAAAAAACGGATACAACAAACTACTTGCTAATACATACTGCAATTTCGATTCAAAGAAATTTGCCGTTTTATAAAGTAAAATAAAATCGATTAGGAATTTTGATGCGATAAAAAGCACAAAAATATTAGGATTAATTAATTGAAATAACCAAAATAAGAAAGTTACAATCCAAGCCAAATTTCCAACCAAAACCACAAGCGCTAACATCTTTCCATAAACTGAAGAATATCCTGTGCTTTTTGAAGCCCAGCGTACACGTTGCTGAAATAATTCAAACCAGGTTTCTACTGATTTTGTTGCGACAATACTTTCTTTAGCCAATAAAAAACCAACTTTCTTTTGAGCAACTAAAATCGCTTTTTGTAATAAAAAAACATCATCTCCACTAGCAATCGAATCATTTCCTTGAAAACCATTTAATTCTTTGAAAAAATGTTTGGAATAGGCAAAATTAGCACCGTTACACATAAAAGGTTTCCCAATTCCAAAGCTTCCAATCGTAGCGCCTTGTAAACTCAAAAAATCTAAATTCTGAAAAGCCGATATGAAACCATTTTTTGGAAGATAGCAAACGCCAGAAGCTATCATGTCAACTTCATTTTCCTGAATATATTGGTCATAAATTGTCAACCAATCTTTTTGAACTAAACAATCGGCATCGGTAGTAATAATCCAATCGTTTTTTGCTATTTGAATTGCGGTTTCAATAGCATCTTTCTTTGGTGAATTTGATTTTCTTTCGTTCTTAATTACTTTCAAACTGAACACTGAATACTGAACACTGAACACTTCTTCTGAATCATCATCCACTAAAATCACTTCCATCAAATCCTTCGGATAATTCAACAATGAAATCGAATGCAACAAATTCGGAAGATTCTCTTTTTCATTTCGAAACGGAACTACAATTGAAAAGGATGTTTTTGGAGTGAATTCTGTTTTCGAAAAGCGTTTCATTCGATTAAATCCATAAATCAGTTGTCCAATGAATAGGATGTAAATGAGAAAAACGGTTCCGAGAATTAATTCCAACATAATTTAAAAATATTTCTATTTGGGTTATGTTGAGTGAAACGTCTAAAATCAACACAATCAAAATCTATTGTGGCTATGTGTTAAATTTTAAAACACATAGAAACATAGTAAAAGTGAAAAAAATTATTGAGAAGACAAAGAAAACTTCGTTTTTACACAAAGAAAATGGATTATGCTTTTTTGTCATTCAACTTAAATCGCATCACGTAATAACTTCCAATTACTACGGGTAAAACTACGTTTAAAAACCACATCAATGTACTAATGAAAATCACAATCCATTCGTTAACACCATATTTTCCAAAGAAAAACATCGCCACACTTCCTTTTACAGCAAAATCTAAAAATTGAAAACTCGGTAATGAAGAAGCTAAAAAGTAAACCGCAGCAATCGAACTAATCAAAGTTAGGTAAGGTAAATCTACATCAAAAACTAAAAACAAAATATAATATTGATGCGAAAAAACCAAGTAACGACAAACGCCAAGAAAAATATTTTTTCGGTGAATCTTCTTTGGAATTTCGTTGATTTTGTGTAATAATTTTTGAATCGAATACCCTTTTATGGTGATATTTTTCGAGAGAATTGAAGCAAAAAACAATAGAATTGCAATTCCAATTATGGCTAAAGCCCATTTCCAATAACCAATTAAAATCAATCCAATAGTTCCAAAAATAATGGTCAAAATCATCTGGATTCCGTTGCAAATCAGATTTAAAAACACTATTTTTTTGGTTTGTTCTTTTTGAAAAACATCGCTTTTCCAGCATATTCTCCTAAACCATTTGGTGTAAAAATTCCAGCAGTTAAGGCACCAAGAACTTGTTTACTTGCCTCGCCAATTGAAATCGGTTTGATGAATGTTACCAAATTCTGCCACTTTAAAATCTCAAAATAACGATTGGCAACACTAAACAATAAAATGAAAATGATGGTCGTTACCGAGGTTTTTTCCAAAACTAAAGTCTGGAATTTGCTCCATTCTAATTTTGAATTTCCAGCAATTTGGTCGTAAATAAAATAAAACGCACCAATTACAATCAAAAGTTTGATGGAAAAAACAAGGAATTGTTTAGCTTTGTGAGGAATTGAAATCATTGGTACAAAGAAACGAAAACTTTGAACTTGAAACTTGAAACTTGAAACAAAATTTTGGCAAACGAACGCATCATATTAGGAATTGATCCAGGAACCACAATTATGGGGTTTGGATTAATCAAAGTAGTCAACAAGAAAATGGAATTTCTGCAGTTGAACGAACTCATTTTGTCCAAGTACGATAACCATTATCAGAAATTAAAAATCATTTTTGAAAGAACAATTGAGTTAATTGATACCCACAATCCAGATGAAATTGCCATTGAAGCACCTTTTTTTGGTAAAAATGTACAATCAATGCTAAAACTAGGAAGAGCACAAGGTGTTGCTATGGCTGCAGGACTTTCGAGAGATATTCCGATTACCGAATATGAACCAAAAAAAATAAAAATGGCTATTACTGGAAATGGAAATGCCAGTAAGGAACAAGTAGCCAAAATGCTTCAACAATTATTAGGATTAAAGGAGCTTCCTAAAAATCTCGATTCCACAGATGGTTTGGCGGCTGCAGTTTGTCATTTTTTCAATTCGGGAAGAGTTGAAGTGGGAAAAAATTATACGGGATGGGATGCTTTTGTAAAGCAAAATGAAAATAGAGTTAAAAGATAAATTTAACTTAAGTAAAAAATATTATCTTTGATAATGAGGAAAGAACTTACCTATGAAATAATATTAATATTGCTTTAAAATTTTCAGAGTTTAATTAAGTAAAGTTAAAAACTCAACAACATAATTTAAACTTTTTATTCAAGAAAGTTAAATAAACTAAAAAGCTATTTGTACAAAAAACTTTTTAGAATAATAAAAGACAAAATGAAAAGATTAATAAACTTTTTTACACTTATATTTACTGTTATTTTTATGTCTTGCTCAAGTGATGAGGATAATAATAGCAATCCTTATTACTTTAATTTTAAGTTGAATAGCATTCCTTTTACGCAAATTACCTATCCAAATAATTTTTATGCTCAAGGAGGAGATAAATATTTCAAAATTGGTATTAATTCAGATGACGGAAAGTATTTTCATATAATTTTTGATAAAAACGGAAAATTAATCGAATCAAAAGTTTATAGTTTAGGTCAAATTCCAACATTTGTTAACAAGGAAAATTATTTTCATTACAGATCTCATTATTTTTATTTTGATAATATTTCAATTAATGAAACTACTAAAACGATTTCAGGAAATTTTTATCAAAAATTATACACTGATAAAAATGATTTAGATTCAGATTATGATATTGTTGAAGGAGACTTTTATTTATCTTATGACAATGAACAATATTCTAGCAATCAGGAATTAATTAGACCTTGCAATACAAAATTAAATGAAACAGATTGGTTTTGTTTTGATGAAAATCATTTTTCATACCCACCATTTCAAGCTCAAAGAGAAATTGAATTTATAAGTAATGATGATTCAAAGTTTAAAATTGGTATAGACGTATATAATTCAGAAACTGGTTTATACAATTTTGATACTTCTACATACACAGGAAATTACATTAAATTCTATAAGTATAATATAAATACTTTAAATTATGATGAGTATGATGTTGATGGAAGTATTGAAATAATTAGTAGAGATCTTTTATGGCCTCCTGGTTTTAAATATACGATAAAATTTGATTTAACTGCAAATCATCAAATTAGTGGTGAAACAATTAATATCTCAGATGGAAATTTTACTTTTGCGTTTAGTGGAAATTAATTAATGTCAGGCATCTACATCCACATACCATTCTGCAAGCAGGCGTGTCACTATTGCGATTTTCATTTTTCTACTTCGTTGAAGAAGAAGGATGAGATGGTTTTGGCATTGGCTAAAGAAATTGAAATGCGTAAAAGTGAGTTTCAAGAGGAGATTGTTGAAACGATTTATTTTGGTGGTGGTACTCCAAGCATTTTAGAAATTTCTGATTTAAAATTTTTAATTGATGCAGTATATCGAAATTTCAAAGTGGTTGAAAATCCAGAAATTACGGTAGAAGCCAATCCAGATGATTTAACAGAGAATCGAATAATTGAGCTATCAAAAAACAAAGTCAACCGATTATCTATCGGAATTCAATCGTTTTTTGAAGATGATTTAAAGTTAATGAATCGTGCGCACAACGTTGAAGAAGCAAAGAGCTGTTTGAAAATTGCAACACAATATTTTGATAATATTTCTATTGATTTGATTTACGGAATTCCCGAAATGAGTAATGAAAAATGGTTGCAAAACATTGAAACGGCTTTGTCTTTTAAAGTACCACACATTTCGAGTTATGCTTTAACAGTTGAACCCAAAACCGCTTTGCATTCGTTTATTCAAAAAGGAATCATTCCGCAACCTGATGATGAAGTGGCTCAAGAACATTTTCAAATTTTGGTAGACAAACTTTCAGAAAACGAATTCATTCATTACGAATTATCGAATTTTGGTAAAGAAAATTATTTTTCTAAAAACAATTCGAGTTATTGGTTGGGAAAAAAATACATCGGAATTGGTCCGTCAGCTCACAGTTATGATGGAAAAAATAGAGGATGGAATGTGTCAAATAATTCACTTTATATCAAATCAATACAAGAAAATAAATTACCAATTGAAATCGAAACATTAACCAAAACCGACCGATACAACGAATATGTTATGACTGGCTTGAGAACCATTTGGGGTGTTTCATTAAATAAAATCGAACAAGAATTTGGAGAAACATATCTACATTATTTAAACCAACAAGCCGCAAAATTTATCGAAGACCATTTGTTGTTTGTGGATGATCACATTTTACGCACGACTAAAAAAGGAAAGTTTTTGAGTGATGGAATAGCTTCCGACTTATTTTTACTAAATTTGGATTGATTATTAACCACTAAGAACACAAAGAAAGCACAATAAAACACTACGCTTTGTGAACTTAATGAAAAACCATGTGACCATTGTGGTTAAATTATGAAAGCAACAATCAACAACATACAAATCGACTTATCTAAACCATTAGATATCTCGATTCCATTATCAAACAACGAGCAAAACCCGATTGCTTGGTATCAAAATGCTCCTGCAATTGAACCCGTAACAATCGGTGATTGGATTGGTAAAGTTTCGGAAGGGAAATCGTCTACTAATTTTAATAATATTTTCTTCAATCCGCACGCACATGGCACGCATACGGAATGTTTAGGACATATTACACGCGATTTTTATTCAATAAATCAATGTTTGAAACAATTTTTCTTTTCAGCTGAATTGATTTCGGTGGAACCAAAAGCAGTTGGCGAAGATTTAGTCATTACGAAAGAACATGTCTCGACTGCGCTCGATAAGACAAATAACGATTCAATTGAAGCTATTATCATCAGAACATTGCCAAATCCAGAAAGCAAAAAACATTTAAATTATTCCAATACAAATCCGCCTTATTTGGAAGAAGCGGCCGCAATTTATATCAGAGAAAAAGGAATTCAACATTTGCTAATCGATTTACCAAGTGTGGATAAAGAGCACGATGAAGGAAAATTGTTAGCGCACAAAGCGTTTTGGAATGTAAAAGATGTCAATGATGTCAACAAAGACGCACGATTTGGTTGTACAATTACCGAAATGATTTACGTCAACAAAGATGTTCAAGACGGAAGTTATATACTGAATTTACAATTCGCTTCTTTTGAAAATGATGCAAGTCCAAGTAAGCCAATATTATATAAAATTGAGTAAAAAATGATTTCAGCAGTAATTCCAAAGTTACCTTTTATTAATAAAGATGAAACAATTGATTTCTATAATACTATTGGATTTCAATTGGACGCCGATTATGGTCCGTATCTAATTTTTAGTTTAGAACAAACTGAGCTTCATTTTTTTTCTCATGATAATCTAGATCCAAAACAATCTGATTTCATGATTTATTTAAGAGTCAATGCTGAAATTGAAATATTATATAATAAATTAATTGAAAAAGCTATTTCAATCCATCCAAATGGTCAATTAGAAAAAAAACCATGGAATCAAATGGAATTTTCTATTATTGATCCGAATGGAACACTTTTAACTTTTGGTCAATTCGTTTAATTGCAATACCCATGAACATTCAACAACTCTACGAATTCTGTCAATCTAAAAAAGGCGTTACCGAACATTTTCCATTTGATGAAGATACTTTGGTGTTTAAAGTAGGCGGAAAAATGTTTTGCCTAACTTCTTTATCCGAATGGGAAAAAGGAACACCGTCGTTAAATTTAAAATGTGATCCAGAACGCGCTTTAGAACTTCGAGCCGAATATGAAGCCATCGAGCCGGGTTATCATATGAGTAAAGTGCATTGGAATACCGTTCGATTCCATGGCGATGTTTCCGATAAAATGATGCGCGAATTGATCAATCATTCTTATGAGCTTGTTTTCAAAAGTTTAACGAAAAAAGTCCAACAAGAAATTCAAGAAATAGAAAATTAGGCATTACTTTTGTGTTATTAAACGAAATTTCAAAGTAACTATCATGATAGACAACTTAAAAAAAATATTAAACGAAGATCAAGATCCAAAAGCAATTGAAAAAATTACTGCAAAATTGGAGAATCTTTTAATGTCTAACGAGGAAATTGGATACATTGCGGTTCAAAAAAAACCAGCCGTAACTATTTTTCCTGATAGCATTGTAGTGACCAATAAAAGAATCATTTTATGCAAGCCTAAAAACTTAGGGTTGTCGATGGAATTCATTGATTATGATTGGGATGATATTGCAGGTTCATTTGTAAAAGAAGGAATTTTAGGTGCTGATTTTACCTTTACAACTAATTCAGATTTAACCCACACGGTTGATTATTTGCCAAAAAATCAAGCACGAAAATTATATACTTACGCGAAAGAGCAATTGGATGTATTGAAAAATCCGAAAGTAGCCACTCCAATTGTCGAAGAAATTAAGGCAGAAGCTCCAATTGAAACTCCAATTCAAGAAGCAGAAGTTGAGGAAATTCAAGCAGAAGAGGTAACTCATTTTGCAGAATTGATGCCAACACCAAACGATATTATTCGCGATACGGAAGTAGAAGCGCCTATTTCAGAAGAAAAAGGATTGGCCCATTTATCGCAAGACGAATTGTTTGCCAAACTTCAGAATTATAAAAAATTACTAGACAATGGATTAATTCTTCAAGGTGAATACGACCGATTAAAGTCAGAAATTTTGAAGTTTTTGTAATTTTTACCCCAAAGTACGCTAAAAAAAATATAGAAAATTCCCGATAAATTTTAAACTTATCGGGAATTTTGTTTTTAATCTTTGCGAACCTTGCGTAAATCTTTGCGCACTTTGCGGTTATTTTTTTATGCCAAAATTACATTGACTTTTTCTGTTTCTCCACAAATCCATCAGCTTGGAGTTTTAGCAATTCCAATGCGCTTTTCTTTTTGTAGTTGTATAATTCTTTATCTTCTTTGATGTCGGCATAAACCTTATCGTAAATTTCGGCATCGGTTTTCTTTTGCAATTCGCTTTGGTAATGGTTTTGAGCCAACATATTTTTGATGCCCATTTCGTTGTCTTCTTGTTTAAAGTCGTATTCGCTTTTTGAGGATAATAATTTAGCAATAATGGGCGAAGTTTCAATCGCTAAAAACAAGAGCATAATAAAAAACGATGGTAACCAAGGTAATTTATTCAAAGCATTTATTCGAGCCATTAAACCGTCGAAACCTTCAATAATAGGTTGGGTTTCGGTGACTTTTTTGTCTAAATCGGTTTGTAAAGTTTTGGCTTTCGCTTCTAAATCGGTGATTTTTGCTTGGTTCGCTGCTTTTAAAGTCGCTAAATCTTGCAATGAAGCATCGTGTTTTTCACGTTTTTCTTTATAAACTGGGCCTTTGCCTAATTTTTTAGTTCCGGCAGTTCCTTCCGCTTCGGTGATGTAAACCGAATACAAATCGTTTACTTCTTTCTCTTTTTTAAGAATATCCGATTTTAAACTATCAATTTGAGCTTTGTTTTTATCTAAATCCGATTGAAAATAATTGGCAACTTGTTTTTTATTGGCCAACATCATTTCGTTTTTTTCTTTCAGTAAAACGGTATTGATTTCTTTTTCAAAGATTTTAATTTCCAAAGGTTTTGAAATTACAATAGCAATAATAATCGCTAACGCAATTCGTGGAGTGGCTTGAATGAATTCATCTAAAAAACGATCTCTTTTTTTAATGGTAGAAACAATAAATCGGTCTAAATTAAAAATAAGCAAACCCCAAACTAACCCGAAAGCTATGGCAATAAATGCATTATCAAAAACGGTAAAAAGCGCATAAGCACTAGCAATAAAAGCCATTACGGCAGTGAAGAAAACGGTAGCTCCAATTCCGGCATATTTGTTTTGCTCGCCATTGGAACAGCCATTAATTATGTCGGAATCTACGCCCGAACATAACATAAAAAAACGTTTTAACATGATGATTGATTTTGATTGATGATGATTAGTACAAATTTAACGCCAAAAGTTTCAAGTTGTTGCTAATTTGTTGAAAAATAGTTGGGTAAAAGAAAAACCCTCACATTGCTGCAAGGGTTTCTATAGTCTTAATTCTTCTGTCTTAATACTAGTATCTATAATACTCAGGTTTGAAAGGACCTTGTACTTCTACACCAATATATTCCGCTTGGTCTGGACGTAACGTTTCTAATTCAACTCCTAATTTAGCAAGGTGTAACATGGCTACTTTTTCATCTAAATGTTTTGGTAACATATAAACGTCGTTGTTATAAGCTGCACTGTTATTCCATAATTCAATTTGCGCTAACGTTTGGTTTGTAAATGAATTACTCATTACAAAACTTGGGTGACCTGTAGCACAACCTAAGTTTACTAAACGACCTTCAGCTAAAATGATGATATCATTTCCAGCAATTGTATATTTATCAACTTGTGGTTTAATTTCAATTTTAGAAGCACCGTGGTTTTTGTTTAACCAAGCCATATCAATTTCGTTATCGAAGTGTCCAATGTTACAAACGATAGTTTTATCTTTCATTTGCTCAAAGTGAGATCCTAAAACGATGTCTTTATTTCCTGTTGTAGTAATAATGATATCAGCCGTTTTGATAACGGTATCTAATTTTTTTACTTCAAAACCATCCATAGCCGCTTGTAAAGCACAAATTGGATCAATTTCTGTAACAGTTACAATAGAACCAGCGCCACGGAAAGAAGCCGCAGTTCCTTTTCCAACATCACCATATCCACAAACGATAACTCTTTTTCCAGCTAACATAATATCTGTAGCTCTTCTTACTGCATCAACAGCAGATTCTTTACATCCGTATTTGTTATCAAATTTAGATTTAGTAACAGAATCATTTACGTTAATTGCAGGCATTGGTAACGTTCCAGCTTTTACTCTTTCGTATAAACGGTGAACTCCTGTTGTAGTTTCTTCAGATAAACCTTTGATTCCAGCAACTAATTCTGGGTAACGATCAATAACCATGTTAGTTAAATCACCACCATCATCTAAAATCATGTTCAATGGCTTTCTATCTTCACCAAAGAATAAAGTTTGTTCAATACACCAATCAAAATCTTCTTCATTCAAACCTTTCCAAGCATATACTTGAATTCCAGCAGCAGCAATAGCAGCAGCAGCTTGATCTTGAGTTGAAAAAATGTTACAAGATGACCAAGTAACTTCTGCACCCAAAGCAATTAAAGTTTCAATTAAAACAGCAGTTTGAATTGTCATGTGAAGACATCCAGCAATTCTAGCTCCTTTTAAAGGTTGAGTTGCTCCGTATTCTGCTCTTAATGCCATTAAACCTGGCATTTCTGCTTCAGCTAATTCAATCTCTTTTCTTCCCCAAGCTGCAAGCGAAATATCTTTCACTTTATAAGCTACATAAGGTAATGTTTGTGTACTCATCTATTATGTATATTTGTATATTCTAAAATTAGAGTGCAAAATTACAAAATAACTTTTTATTTTTTCAAAGATTTCTATTAATTTGTGAATTGTTTAGCTTTCTAATGGTTTGAAAAACAACAAAATATAAATGCCACTACATAAAATTATACATATCAACGAAACCACAACAGCGTACTTTTGGCATATTACCGAAGACGTAACTTCGTTATTTAGAGCTGTTTCATTAAAAGATACTTCGCTTTTTCGATTGGAAGGAATGAAATCAGAAGAACATCAGAAGGGGTTTTTAGCCGTTCGAATGTTATTACAACATTTGGGCTATACCGATTATGATTTAACGTATGATGAGGCTGGAAAACCACATTTAGAAGTGAAAGTGCAAAATGCAAAAGTGAACTCAACATCCAATACCCAACATATTTCTATTTCGCATTCACATGAATTTTCCTGTATTTGCATTAGCGATGAATTAATGGGGATTGATTTAGAAATTTTAAAAGAAAAAACACTCAAAATAGCCCCAAGATTTATGGATGTTAGACACTTACAAACACTTTCTAAAGAAGAACAGCTTCAAAAAGCTACGGTTGTTTGGGGAGTCAAAGAATCGATTTTTAAAATTAAGAACGAAAAAGGAATTAGTTTTCCAAAACATATTTATGAAAATGATTTTAACCTAAATGAAAGAGAGTGTTCAGCTGAATTACGATTTAATAACTTAATAGAAAAGTTCAAAATTAAATTTTATAACGTAGAAGATTATATCTTTGTCTGCGCAATCCCTAATTGAAAAATGACAATCTATCAAGATATACTCATAGCCAAAAAAAACCATAGAAAATTATTGGCTATTTTAATTGATCCCGAAAAGGTAACAGTTACTCAAGGTTTTGATTTATCTAAGATACTTATTAATTCTCCAGTAACACATATTTTTGTAGGAGGAAGTTCTTATAATGGAACTCATTTAGACGAGTTGACAGCGGTTTTAAAAACAACTACAAATTTGCCAGTTTTAATTTTTCCAGGTCATCCTTCACAGATTTCAAATAGTGCTGACGGAATTTTATTTTTAAGTTTACTATCAGGCCGTAATCCAGAATATCTAATTGAGCATCATATTAATTCGGTAGATATATTGGCAAAATCAAATTTAGAAATTATTCCAACAGGATATTTATTAATTGATGGAGGAAAAGAAACTGCCGTTCAGCGTGTTAGTCAAACGCAACCCATTGAACATGCTAACATTGAATTAGCTTATAAAACCGCAAAAGCAGGTGAATTTTTAGGTAAGAAATTAATATATTTAGAAGCAGGAAGCGGCGCTAAACAACACGTTTCGTTAGAAATGATTCGATATATAGCTCAAAATATCGAAGTTCCTTTAATTGTTGGTGGAGGAATTTGTTCCATGCAAACAGTTCGGGATATCTATAATGCAGGAGCTGATTTAGTAGTTATTGGAACAGCTTTTGAAAACAATTCCAACTTTTTTAATTTATAAAACGGATATGTTCGATTTGTTATTTTCTCAATATAATGGCTATGATACAATTGATATTGTATTAGAAATAGTTGCCGTTTTATTTGGATTAGCCAGTGTGCTTTTTGCCAAGAAAAACAATATTTGGGTATATCCTACGGGAATTATTAGTACAATTATTTTTGTTTATTTGTTAAATAAATGGGGATTAGTCGGTGATATGATGATTAACATTTATTATACAACGATGAGTATTTATGGTTGGTATATTTGGTCTCGAAAAAGAGATAATAAACCAGAATTTCCAATTTCAAGAATTACATTAAAAGAAAGCTACTATGGTATAGTTTTATTTTTACTAACAATTGGTTTTGTTCTTATAGTTTATAAATATTTTGATAAATTCACACATTGGACGGCATATATTGACACGCTTTCTACTGGGATATTCTTTGTTGGAATGTGGTTAATGGCAAAACGAAAATTAGAAAACTGGATCTTATGGATAATAGGGGATTTAGTTTCAATACCTTTGTATTTTTACAAAGGATACACTTTTACAAGTATTCAATATGCAATATTTACAATAATTGCGTTTTATGGTTATAGGGAATGGAAGAAAAATTTAAACAAGTAAGAACAAACATTATAAAAATAGCTATGTATGGACCAGAAAGCACAGGTAAAACTACGCTTTCAAAACAATTGGCCGCACATTATAATGACGAGTGGATTCCTGAGTTTGCTCGCGATTTCTTACAAGAAAAATGGGATAAAAACAAAGAAATTTGTACAGAAGAAGATTTGATTCCAATTGCAATTGGTCAAGTAAAATTAGAAAATGAGGCGGTTTTAAAAGCCAAAAAATTCTTGTTTTGTGATACGAATTTATTAGTTACAAAAGTTTTTTCGGATATTTATTATAACCGATGTGAAGCTAATTTAGAACAAGCTGCCAAAGAACATAAGTATGACTTGATTTTTCTTACCAATATTGATGTGCCTTGGGAAGCTGACGATTTGCGCGATAGCCCAGATGATCGAGAAATTACTTTCGGAACCTTTAAAAAAGCAATTATTGCAAACGGAAATCCATACATAAAACTTAAAGGTGATGTTGCCTCAAGATTTGAAAAAGCGGTACGAATAATAGACGAATTAGTTCTTGCTAAGCAAATGGGATTTACATCAGAAGATTTTGTTACCATTTACAATAAGAACATATCTATTGCAACCATTCAAAAGCAAATACAGTTTTTTATAGACGGAATTGCTAAAGTTAATTTGGTGCGATCGGCAGTTAAAAACGACGGAATTTCAATTTTTACTGAGGAAGAGATTAACAATTATATTGAGCTATTTGACGAAAACAAACAAAATTTAGATATTCAAAAATTTGTTCCAGCTTCGGGTGCTGCTAGCCGAATGTTTAAGTTTTTATCTGAATTTATCAACGAATTTGATATCGAAAATGACACGATTAATTCATATATTAATCATAATAAATGTGCTGAATTATCAGTCTTTTTAGTAGGATTGAAAAGTTTTCCTTTTTATCAGGATTTAAAACTTAAAACTATTGAAATTTATCCAAACTATTTTGAAAAAGAGCGTGATGAACGAAATTATCTCTTGATTAAAACATTACTTTCAAAAGAACATTTTGATTTTGCTAGTAAACCAAAAGGAATTTTGCCTTTTCATCAAAAAGAAGATGCAATCGTTTCGCCCATTGAAGAGCATATTAAGGAATCGATTTTTTATGAAATACCTAACAAAAAATCAAAAATTCATTTTACGGTTTCTCCAGAACACCAAGTAGCTTTTGAAGAAATAACAAACAAACATCAAAATGTTGAAGTTACTTTTTCTTTTCAACATGAAACCACTGATACTTTAGCTGTTAATACAGATAATACGCCTTTTAGAAATGATAACGGAGAATTGGTTTTTCGTCCAGGGGGTCATGGTGCTTTAATTGAGAACTTGAATCAATTGGTTTCTGATGTTATTTTTATTAAAAATATTGATAATGTATCTCAGAATCACATTGTTGATATTGTTAAGTATAAAAAGCTTTTAGGTGGAATTTTATTCAAATTGCAACAACAAATTTTTGCCTTTTTAAATGAATTAGAAAGCGACATCGTTTCGGTAGAAAAAATAAATGAAATAAAAGACTTTGCACAAAAGCAGTTGCATGTTATCGTTCCAAATGATTTTGAAATGTATAAAAAATCGTTTCAAATTCATTACTTATTCAACGAATTAAATCGTCCAATTCGTGTTTGTGGAATGGTTAAAAATGAAGGAGAACCTGGCGGTGGCCCGTTTTGGATAAAAGATGAAAGTGGAAAAATATCTTTGCAAATTATTGAAACATCACAAATTGATTTAACTAACGAAAAGCAAGTTCAGATTGTAAATGAAGCTACTCATTTTAATCCTGTAGATTTAGTTTGTGGCGTTAAGAATTACAAAGGTGAAAAATTTGATTTAACCCATTTCGTGGATGAAAATACAGGCTTTATCGTTTCAAAAAATAAAAACGGAAAACCATACAAAGCCTATGAATTACCTGGATTATGGAATGGTGCTATGGCAAATTGGCTCACACTTTTTGTGGAAGTACCATTGGTTACTTTTAATCCAGTAAAAACCGTAAATGATTTATTAAAACCAGCGCATCAACCCGAAAATAATGGATAAAAAAGTTTTACTTTCCGAATTAAAATTTAAAGCGGTTAGAAGTAGTGGTGCTGGAGGTCAAAATGTTAATAAAGTGTCTTCAAAAGTGGTTTTGAGCTTTGATTTAGGTAATTCTTTGGGTTTAACCCATGATGAAAAAGAACTTTTGCTAACTAAAATTGCAACTAAATTAACACAAGAAAACATTCTTATTCTCACATCCGAAGAAGATAGAAGTCAACTTAAAAACAAAGAAGTTGTTGTCAAAAAATTCTTAAAAGTTATTGAAAACGGCTTAAAAATACCAAAAGAACGTAAAGAAACGAGAATCCCAAGAGCGGTTAAAGAAAAACGACTCAGTACCAAAAAAGTAATCGGGCTTCTAAAACAAAATCGAAAAAAGCCAAACTTTTAAACTTTTAAACTTGCAACTTTAAACTAAAGAGTTATATCTTTGCCATGTCTCAAAGGGGTGCTCAAAATATCGAGCTGAGATCATACCCATAGAACCTAGAACAGGTAATGCTGTTTAGGGAATTGAAAATAATTTTTGTCATTCTGAACTTGTTTCAGAATCTAATCTTTATTTTTAGAGTATCAAATTTAATTTTTAACCAAGAGTAATTGCCCCTTTTATTCGTATCTATTTTACGAATGAAAACTTTACCCAAAAAAAGTACAAGGTACAAAGTACGATGTACAAAGACTTATTTAAGTCTATTTTCTATTTTCTTTTCTCTATTTTCTTTCTCTCAAGAAGCGCAGAAAGACACTACAAAAGTCACACAGCTAAAAGAAGTTATAGTATCTTCGGTTAGAGCAAAGGACAAAAATCCAATCACTTACACTAATGTTACTGCCGCAGAAATTGCCCCACGCAATTTAGGACAAGACATTCCTGTTTTATTAAATTATTTGCCTTCTGTAGTTACTACAACCGATGCTGGAAATGGTGTAGGTTATACCTACATGAGAGTTCGTGGTTCCGATGGTTCTCGAATCAATGTAACTTTAAACGGAGTTCCATTTAACGATAGTGAAAGTCAAGGAACATTTTTTGTGAATTTACCCGATTTTGCTTCTTCATTAGAAAGCGTTCAGTTGCAACGTGGTGTAGGAACTTCAACTAATGGAGCCGGAGCTTTTGGCGCGAGTTTAAACATGCAAACCAAATCGTTTCAAGAAAAAGCCTATGCTGAGGTTTCAAATTCAGCGGGAAGTTTTGCAACTCGAAAACACACTTTAGCTTTTGGAACGGGCTTGCACAATAATTTTGAAATGAATGCTCGAATTTCAAATATTGCCTCTGACGGATTTATTGATAGAGCTTCTTCTAATATGTTTGGCTACTTTTTTAATGCCAATTACATCACCGAAAAATCGCAAGTAAAATTTTTAGCTTTTGGTGGGAAAGAAAAAACCTATCAAGCTTGGTATGGCATTGAAGATGTTGATAAATTAAAAAACGACCGAACATTCAATCCAGCAGGAATGTATACAGATGAATTTGGAAACACACAATTCTACGATAATGAAACCGATAATTATTGGCAAAATCATTTTCAATTGCATTGGTCTGAAAAGTGGTCTGAAAAGTGGATTTCAAATGCAGCACTACATTATACCATCGGTAAAGGTTATTTTGAGCAATACAGAGAAGATGAAAATTTAGCCGACTATAATTTACCTGATTTCAATGGAAATTCGACTTCAGATTTAGTTAGAAAACGTTGGTTAGAAAATGATTTCTTTGGTGCCACCTTTTCCTTAAATTATAGATCTCCAAAAACGGATTTTTTAATAGGCGGAGCAGCCAATCGTTATTTAGGAAAGCATTTTGGAGAAGTAGTTTGGACGCAAAATTACATCCCAAATCAAAACCGATATTATGATGATTTCGGAAACAAAGATGATGTAAATTTCTATACTAAAGCATCATATAATATCACAAACAAACTGAATTTATTTACCGATTTGCAATATCGAATGGTGTTTTATGAAGCAACAAGCGTTAAGTTTTCTGATGTAAATGATACATTTCGATTTTTTAATCCTAAAGCAGGTTTGAGCTATCAATTGAATGCTAAAAATTCATTTTATGGGTATTTCGGAATCGCAAATAAAGAACCAAGACGTGATGATTATGAAAACGGAAGTGTAAAACCAGAACGTTTATTTGATTATGAATTGGGTTGGAAATACACTACTCAAAAAGTAAAAATTAGTGCCAACGCATTTTATATGAATTATAAAGACCAATTGGTTTTAACTGGAGCTTTGAATGATGTGGGTTCGCCAATTTTTACCAATAGTGGAAAAAGTTATAGAGTAGGATTAGAAGTGGAGTCATCAATTGCAATTACTAGTAAATTAATTTTAAATCCAAACGTAACTTTGAGCCAAAACAAAAACCAAGATTTCTACTTTCAACGAGATGGTGTTTTGCAAAACTTAGGCAATACAGACATTGCGTTTTCTCCAAACTTAGTAATAGGAAATCGCCTGACTTTTTTACCCATTAAGGATTTTCAAATTTCGGTTTTATCCAAATTTGTAAGCGAGCAATACATGGGAAATATTGATTCAGAGCAATCTAAATTAGACGCTTACTTTGTGAATGATTTGAATGTTAATTACGAATGGAAGTTAAATAAAGCCATTAAATCAATTGTTTTTTCAGGATTGGTGAATAATATTTTCGATTTAGAATATGAATCAAACGGATATTTCTATACCTACGATGACGATTGGAGTAGTCCAGGAAACGTTACCACAGTTGAAGGAACAGGATATTATCCACAAGCCGGAATAAACTTTCTTCTAGGGATGAGTTTAAAATTTTAGTTAAATGTAGTTAAGTTGAAAAAAGCCTGAAAATATATACTTTCAGGCTTTTTTATTAGTTGTAAACACGTAACGAAACTGCATCAATTTGTTCTACACGATATTGTTTCATAGGATATTGCATTCCGGCAGCTTGACCAGTAAACAAACTATAAGAAGCACCATCACAACCGCAAACAGCATTAATGCCGCTTAAAGTCATAGTCGAACAACCACTTAATGCCTGATTTGGGCAAGCAGCGTCAAAAGCAACATAACTTCCGCCAGTATTGAAAACAAAAATTCCTCTAACGCCAGCACTACCATTATTAATATAAACGGCATTGCTTGGAAATTGTAAATTACTGTATTGAGGCAACGACATATTAATATTTAAACTAAAACCATAATTAGGTAAATACGGATTGTTATTGCTGAAATTTTCTTTATCGCAACCCATTAAAAAAGGAAGAATAAGTAAAATAATATATTTTTTCATGCGTTTTTTTTATTTCAATTGTAAAACAAATTTAATTAATTACTTTTGAGATACATTATACAATGTCATAAATTAATATTAAAAATAAATTACTATCTTTGTGAAAAGGAATCCCATGTAGGTGGGATTCTTTCTATTTTATAAACAATGAAGTTATGAGTACAGTATCTTATTACACAGCAGAAGGGTTAAAAAAATTAAGAGAAGAATTAGACCAACTTAAAAGTATAGAAAGACCAAAAGCATCTCAAGCCATTGCAGAAGCAAGAGACAAAGGTGATTTGTCTGAAAATGCAGAATATGATGCCGCTAAAGAAGCTCAAGGATTATTAGAAATGAGAATTTCTAAAATGGAAGAGATTGTGTCAAATGCACGTTTAATAGATGAATCTCAGTTAGATTTGTCTAAAGCCTTGGTTTTGTCTAAAGTGAAAATTAAAAACCAAACCAACGGTATGGAGATGACCTATACTTTGGTTGCAGAAAGTGAAGCAGATTTAAAAACAGGTAAAATTTCTGTAACTTCTCCTATTGGGAAAGGTTTACTTGGAAAATCTGTTGGAGAAATTGCCGAAATTAATGTGCCAAATGGCGTATTGAAATTTGAAATTTTAGAAATTTCTAGAGATTAATCTTTATTAGGAAGCATTTTTACTTTTAAACTTATAAACTTGAAAAATGAGTTCAATTTTCACCAAAATAGTAAACGGAGAAATTCCTTGTTATAAAATAGCTGAAGACGAAAATTATTTGGCTTTTTTAGATGTAAACCCAAATGCAAAAGGACATACACTTTGTATTCCAAAACAAGAGATTAATAAAATCTTTGATATGGAAGAAGCGCATTATTTAGGATTGATGAAGTTTTCAAGAAAAATTGCAAAAGCAGTTGAAAAATCGGTTGAATGTAAACGAATTGGTGTTGCTGTTGTTGGATTAGAAGTGCCTCATGTTCATGTACATTTAATTCCGCTTCAAGATATGGATGATATGCGTTTCCAACGAAAAACCAGTATGTCACCAGAAGAGTTTCAAGAATTAGCGAAGCAAATCGCTTCTAATTTATAATAAAAAGCACCTTTTTGGTGTTTTTTTTGATTAAAAAACAGCCATGAAATATATAATTTATCTTTTATTTTTTCAAACTATTCTTTTTTCACAAGTTAAAAGTATTTACGCTCCCGTTGAAAAACAAATGCGTCTAATTCCAGAACAGCAAACAAAGTCGGTTCAGGAAATTGCAAGTTATATTCAAGCAAATTTTAAAGGCGAAGAACTGCAAATAAAAGCGGCTTACTTTTATGTGATTTCCTCTATTTCTTATGATGTTACCTATAATTTTTCTACAGAATTATTTAGTAGCGATGAAGATTTTGTTACAAAAACCATTGCAACAAATAAAGGAGTTTGTATTCACTATGCTAAACTGTTTAAAGCTATAGTAGATAAATTAGGCTATCAATGTCAAATAGTTACAGGTTATACAAAACAAAATAATCAAATTAGCAATTTATCACATGCATGGTGCGCCATTAAAATGCAAGATAAAAATTGGTATATATTTGATCCAACTTGGGATTCGGGTTATGTGAAAAATGAAAAATTTGTTCGCAACTTAGTTTCTAAACATTTTAAAATGTTGCCTTCAGCTGCAATTATTTCGCACATGCCCTTTGATTATTTATGGCAATTTACAAAAGAACCTATTTCCAATCGCGAATTTTATAATGGGAAACTATACGATGGAAAACCAAAAATAAATTTTGAGTATCAGATAGAAATCGATAAATACCTAAAATTATCTGAAATTGATAAAGCTTTTGAAAGTTCAGAGAGAATTCAAAAAAATGAAATTTTGAATGATCTAATTCTAGAAGAATACAACTACAAGAAAAATATT
The DNA here is from genome assembly GCF_025947285.1 of Flavobacterium sp. N2820. NCBI lineage: Bacteria > Pseudomonadati > Bacteroidota > Flavobacteriia > Flavobacteriales > Flavobacteriaceae > Flavobacterium > Flavobacterium sp. N2820. Next base: position 2,684,951 of record NZ_CP110008.1, read on the forward strand.
TTTAATACCACTCGACTAAATAAAAATGTTGAAAAATTTAATGAGATTGTAGAAGAATATAACATAGCAATTGTGTTGTTAAACGACTTTATTATATATAGAAACAAAGAATTTACACCATCGTATGCTGATGCAATTCTTTTAGAAATGATTAAAACACCAAAAGAACGATTAGAAAATGTTCAAAAAGAATTTTTTGTTTTAGGAAGTATAGGAAAAGAAAATGCATCAAGCTATAATTCGTTGAGGGCATCCATTTCTGATACGGTAAAACAAGCACAAGAGCAATATGAATTTGTAAAAGAATACATTTCTAAAAGCAAAAAAGAAAGAAAAAAAATGTTTAGAACCGTTACTTGGTTTGGTATTCCAGTTAAATAAAAGTAGTTTTTTTAAAACTTATTTGCATGGTAGTTCCTTTTCCAATTTCAGAATGTGCCACTTTTATTCTTCCTTTATGGTACTCGTGAACTATTCTTTTGGTCAACGAAAGACCAAGTCCCCAACCGCGTTTTTTCGTAGTAAATCCAGGCTCAAATACTTTTCGAAATTGATTTTTCGGAATTCCTTTACCGCTATCGGAAATATTAATTTTTACCACATTTTCTAACTCCGAAATTACAATAGCTAAGCTTCCTTTGCCTTTCATTGCATCAATTGCATTTTTGACTAGATTTTCAATGGTCCAACTATGTAACGCTGGATTAATCGCAACAAAAATAGGGTGCTCAGGTGCAGAAAAAGTAAAAACTACTTGCTTAGAAACTCTCGATTGTAAGTATTCAACGGTTGTTCTAGTATCTTCAATAATGTTTCTTTTTTCTAATGCAGGCTCACTTCCTATTTTTGAAAATCTATCCGTTATCGTTTGCAATCTGTTGATGTCTTTTTCAATTTCGGCAACCATACTTTCTTCTACATTTTCTAATTTTAAAATTTCCAACCAACCAATTAACGAGGAGAGTGGAGTTCCAATTTGATGTGCCGTTTCCTTAGCCATTCCAGCCCAAAGTTTGTTTTGTGTGGCCATTTTTGTGGCTTTGTAAAAATTATACACTACAGCGCCAAACAAAATAATAATTAACAGTAGAGCAACCGGATAATATTTCAATTTATTCAATAAAGGAGAATCTCCATAATAAACCAATTGGTATTTATTGTTTGAACGCTCCATTTTAATGGGCTGATTGTCATTTTTTATCGAATTGAAATATTTTTTTAAAGCAATACTATCATTCGTAATTTCTTCGTCAATATTATTAAAATCAATAATTCGGTCATTGCTATCTGCAATAAAAATTGGAATGGTAGTATTTTTACTAATGATTTCAAAAGGTAAATCTAAATCAGAATTTTCGTTTGCATTGGCAACAGTGGTAAGAGCACTTGCCCAAAATTCCATTTTTGCTCGTTCTTCGGTTTTAAAAATTTGGAAAAAGTTATAGGTGTTCCAAAGTATTAAGATTACAATGAAAAAGGAAGCAATAATGATAAACCAACGAGTGATATTTCGCCTTTCTGAAAACTGCATGTATCAAGATTTGATGTAAAAATACTAAAAACCATTTTAAATTTGATACTTGTTCATGTAATTGAACTTGTATTTGTTTGTTATCTTTGTAAAAAATAGTTTCAGTATGTTAAGCATCGATCCAAAAGAAATAGCGCCTGCAAAATTACAAGGATATTTACAAAGTGCAGTTGCGCCAAGACCTATCGCTTTTGCAAGTACTATGGATAGTAATGGAAATCCAAATTTATCGCCTTTTAGTTTTTTCAATGTGTTTAGTTCAAATCCGCCGATTTTGATTTTTTCGCCAGCAAGACGCGTGCGCGATAATACTACAAAACACACTTTAATCAATGCACAAAACACGAGAGAAGTTGTAATTAATGTAGTAAATTATGATATTGTGCAACAAATGTCGTTGTCAAGTACCGAATATCCAGAGGGTGTAAATGAGTTTGAAAAAGCCGGATTTACGATGCTAAAATCAGACAAAGTAAAACCATTTAGAGTTGCAGAAAGTCCTGTACAATTTGAATGTAAAATCAATGAAGTGATTGCTCTAGGTGACCAAGGCGGGGCTGGAAATTTGGTGATTTGTGAAGTGGTAAAAATTCACATCAACGAAGCCGTTTTAGATGCAACTGGTAATATTGACCAGCACAAAATTGATTTGGTTGCCCGAATGGGAGGCAATTGGTACAGTCGTTCCAATGTGGGTATGTTTGAAGTTGAAAAACCGTTGACTACTTTAGGAATTGGTGTTGATATGATTCCCGATTTCATCAAAGAAAGTGGTTATTTTTCGGGTAATGATTTAGGAAAATTAGGTAACATAGAAAATATTCCAACCGAAGAAGAAATTGCTATATTTGTAAAAGAAAATTTTGAAGTCAAAGCCGTTTTAAGTGCGGATGATATGGATACAAAATTTCAAAAAGCAAAAGAATATGTTGACAGCGGAAGAGCTATAGATGCTTGGAAATTGTTATTAGCAAAAAAATAAATTTAAGTATTATGGAAGTTTTAGGAAGAGTAAAATTAATTAATCCTGTACAACAAGTAAGTGCTTCTTTCAAAAAAAGAGAACTTGTAGTTACTACAGAAGAGCAATATCCTCAACACATTTTGATTGAGTTTGCACAAGACAAAACAGATTTGTTAAACAATTATAATGTTGGAGAACAAGTAAAAGTTTCTATCAATTTAAGAGGGAGAGAATGGGTAAATCCACAAGGAGAAACTAAATTTTTTAACTCTATCCAAGGTTGGAGAATTGAAAAAGTACAAGCAGAAGCGCCAAGTGCACCACAAATGCCACCAATGCCTGCTGCTGAAGCTTTTGAACCAGCTACCAATTTTAAAGAAGAAGAACACGACGATTTACCTTTTTAAAAGTTAGAAGTCAGAATTTAGAAGTCAGAAGTTTTATAATTTCTGACTTTTTCTTTTTCTAATTTCTAAATTCTAAATTTAAAACGATGTATTTTTTAACCAAAGAATTATATTTTCCACCAGTGGAAACTGCTTCACCTGAAGGAATTGTTGCTTTTGGAGGCGATTTGTCTCCAGAACGACTCATTTTGGCATATAATTCGGGTATATTTCCTTGGTTTGAAGACGATGAGCCTATTTTATGGTGGAGCCCACCGGAACGAATGGTGTTGTTTTTTGAAGATTTAAAAATTTCGAAAAGCATGCGAAATATTATCAATCAGAAAAAGTTCAAAGTAACTTTCAACACTGCTTTTAAAGAGGTAATTCTAAACTGTAAAAAGATTTCAAGAAAAGATCAGCCCGGCACTTGGATTACGGATAATATGGTTGAAGCATACTGCAAACTTCACGAATTAGGCATAGCAAAAAGTGTTGAGGTTTGGGAAAATGAAGAATTAGTAGGCGGTTTGTATGGCGTTGATTTAGGTCACGTTTTTTGTGGAGAAAGTATGTTTTCAAAAGTTTCTAATGCTAGTAAATTGGCTTTTATAGCGTTGGCAAAACAATTAGAAATGGCCAATTATCATTTGTTAGATTGCCAGGTCTACAACGATCATTTAGCGAGTTTAGGTTGTGTAGAAATAGATCGAGAAGATTTTATGGTGGTGTTGAAGGTTTAGTTTTTTTCAAAACTACTTGCTAGATAGTTTGATTTATTACAATTTAATACGAGATGTTTTGGAATTCCTTTTTCAAAGGAAACTTCTGTTTTTCCTTTACAATCGTCATTTAAGCTGAAGTTTAGTTTATTGTTACTTATGTTTTTTGGTAATTCATAAGACATAGTTAAATAATATTCGCCGATGTAATTATTGTTAATATCATAGAATAAAATTCTGCTTGTTGCTCTACCTGATCCCCAAATCCAAAGTGATGTCATTACTTTATAAGAAGTTGTTTTGCTTTTAATGATTCCTAAATAGGTTAAATTTAGTTCATCATTTCCTTTTTCATCCCATTTCCCAAAAGTAAAAGTTTTATTAATTATTCCTTTTTTTAAAACAGATTCACGTCTGTATTCTTCTGTTTGAGAAAAAACAATGAATGGAATAAGTAGAGAAATAAATAAATAGATTAATGATTTCATAAATCAATTAATATTAAAGCTTAGGCAACGTTCTCACATACAATTCTTCTACTTTTTTTCTAGCCCAATCGGTTTTTCTTAAGAATTTTAAGCTTGAATTTACCGAGGGATTTTCTTTAAAACAGTTGATGTTGATTAATTCGGCTAACGTGTCAAATCCGTAGAAGTTTACTAATTGTTCTACAATTTCCTTTAAAGGTTTTCCGTGAAGTGGGTCGTTGCTCATAATTTATTTTCGTGTAAAACATTCGGTAATATGGTCATTTACCATTCCAGTGGCTTGCATATGGGCGTACATCACTGTTGAACCTACAAATTTGAATCCACGTTTTTTCAAATCTTTACTTAAGGCATCAGAAATGGGCGTGGTTGCTTTAACTTCGCTTAAAGTTTTGGGTTGGTTGTCAATTGGTTTTCCATCAACAAATCCCCAAATATATTTTGAAAAACTTCCAAATTCTTCTTGTATTTTTATAAAAGCTTGCGCATTAGAAACCGTTGCTTTGATTTTTAATTTGTTTCTTATAATTCCAGTATCTTCTGCTAATTCTGCCATTTTTTCTTCCGAGTAATTCGCAATTTTTTTCAAATCGAAATTTTCAAATGCTCTTCGGAAGTTTTCTCTTTTAGCCAAAACAGTGTACCAACTCAATCCCGCTTGAAATGTTTCTAAAATCAAAAATTCGAAAATAGTTGCATCATCATACACTGGTTTTCCCCATTCGTTATCGTGATAATTGCGGTATAAATCGTCTTTTTCGCACCAAGCGCATCGTTGTTTAGTTGTCATTTTTCTCTGTTGCTAAATAAGTATCAATTAAATAATGTCCAAGATAAATTAAAGGGGTTAAGCCAACCGCAATTAGCAATTTAACCGAATATCCCGTAAAAGCAGATGCAATAAACATTTTTGTGTCAATTTTTCCGGGTAACCAAAAGGCAATTCCGAGCACAATAAAACTGTCAAAAAGCTGTGAAATCAAAGTAGAACCTGTACTTCTTAGCCAAATCATTTTTTTACCGGTTCTGTTTTTTACAAAATGAAAAATAGTAACATCAATTAATTGCGAAACTAGAAATGCGACGATACTTCCAACAATAATCCACATACTTTGACCAAAAACCGCATTAAATTGTTCGTCTGAAATTAATCCTTCACCTTTTACCGCAGGAATATTGAGTCCAATTAGTAGTAGAAAAAAAGTGTAAGCAATTAATCCGGCGGTTAAAAACGAAAGCTTTTTTACGCCTTTTTCACCAAAATATTCGTTGATTAAATCAGTTGTGATAAAAACAATTGGCCAAGGTAGAATTCCTAAGCTCATAACTACGTCGCCAATGTAAATTAATTTTCCGCCAATTAATTCCGCAACTAAAGCGTTGGTAATAAAAATTCCAGCTAATACAACATAAATTATATCTTTTTTCCTATGAAACATTAATATTCATCATCATAATCGTTTCCATAACTATTTATTTGATCTTTGAGTTTTCCGTAGGAAACTCTTGGATGATTATCGTTTAGCGATTCATCAATCATTGCATTTTGTAACGAATTTATATCTTTTTCTTCTAAATAAGTTTTAGAAGTTAGTTTATAATATCCTTTAATGTTTGGCGTTGAGCCTTCAGTTATAAAGGCAATTCCTGTGAGTTGTGATTTATTTGTTTGATAAGAATCTTCTTCAATATTTATTCGTTTGAAAAAATAATAGATGATTTTTTTTGAATTGAATTTGATTTCTTTAGTTTCATAAAAGGCTAGTGAATCTTTTTTGGAATCAATTTCCTCTGCATAAACAATTGCAGATGCAGCAATATCTTTTGCATCTATTTTTTCAAAATGTTCTTTTTGTTTGGCATGATTTAACATTAAATAACCAATAAATTGTGATTTTGGATTTGTAATCACTTTATTGATTGTTTTTTCTTCAATCGACTTACTTTTCTCTAATTCAAGTTCGGCTAAAGCGATGTCTAATTCATCAATATTTAAGTTGCTGCTTTTTTCAAAAAGTTGTTGTATTTCTTTTTCATTTTTAAACGGATACAAAATATGAGCATAGCTCATAAAATCACTAATTGGCGCATAATCGTCTTCTTCATAATAATTTTCTTCGTCTTTATCTTTGATGTTTTGTTTGTTTTTCCAGCTCGATAAACGTTTAAATTCTAATTTTGCATTCGTTAAAATCATTTTTTTGTAGGACTTTAATTTTTTCGAATTGCCTAAATTAGCTTGTACCAATTTGTATGTAAAACTCACAATTGGTTCATGATATTCTTTGATGCTGTAATATTGAAAAATTTCAGGAAAAAGCACTTGACTGTTTTCTAAATCGTCTTCAAAATATTCAAACAAGCCCGAAATCTCATATTCATTATCAGAAATTGGCAAATCATATTCAAGTAATTCTTTTATTTTAAGGTAGCCGTTTTTTGTTTTTTGAGAAGACAAAGCTCTTAAAACTGCAAATTGAATTACCGTATTTACATTTTCTTTTTTATAAACTTTCTCTAAATAATCAATCGTATTGTCAGATTTTATTCGGCCAATTTTTTCATATAAATCCCCTAAAATTTCAGTTTCATCATCATTAAATTTGAAGGTATTGATAAAGGTTTTTATTTTAGGCAAATCTTTTTCTTCTAATTTCAAATAATGAATTGATTTTAAGGCAGAATAGCGAATACTGTCATGTTTGCTTCTTACATCATTTAAAAATAGGTCTACTTTATTTTCGAAAACATTTTCTCCTGCTTCAGAAGTTACTTGAAAGGAATTGAACGTTTTTTCCACAAATGCATCATCATTTTTATAATTTTTATCTACTAATGTTTTAAGCTCATAAATTCGCCCATTATTAAAGACCAATTTGTGTTTTGTGGCTTGATTTGAGTTTTCTTTAGAAACCATAGCTTCATACACATGCGAATTTGTACCGTTGTCAACGGTTGTTTTTTCTGAAATAATAGTTAGTTCACTGTCTTTTTTTATTCCAAACAAAAGTTCATTCCAATTTGATATATGATAGTTGTCAAATTCAGTTTCGATTTCTTCAGATACTTCGTCCGAAATTTCTATAATTTCTTCATCAACGGAGTCGGTTTGTTTTCCTTTTTTTGTGATTCTTGCTTTGTAGTTTTTCCAAATAGAATCCATACTTTTCTCCGATTCATATTTATGATATTTGTAATATGACAATTCGACAAATGAGCCATTACTGCCTAAAAATTGATAATTTTTTGATTTTGAAACAAAATGGTTTTTCTTTTTTTGACCAATAGTGTAATCTTTATCGACGGCAAAATCTAAATGCTCGTTTTGTTTTTCAGGAATTTCAATGCTAAAATTTGTAATTGAATCTGAAAATGTTTTATATTTTTCGTTACTTATTGAAGGTTGAATTTGAAAAGATTGAAAGAATTTTTTTGTATCATCTTTTGTTGCATTAATAGCACCTAGCAAATAGTATTTATTTCCTTTTAAAACAGATTTAAGTGCAATTTCTTTGTCTTCAAATTTAGATTGTGATGTAAATTCAAAGCGCTGTTTGTCAAATTTTGTATGTGTAGAGTCAATATCATGTTGGTTATAGAATTCTTTATGAATACGTTTTAATTCATATTCTGAATTTTCTAAATCATCAATTTCTTGGAGTGTTTTTTCAATCAAAAAATAATGTGTTTTTTGATTATTAGCTACTCCAAAAATTGCCATATCTGTATTGTCTTTCTCATTTGCTTTATTACCCTTATAAGCAAAATAACTAGGGAATTGTATTTCAAAATTCCCTTTTCTAGGTTTTATAGTTTCCCAATTTTCTGTGCTTTCTTTTAAGGTTATTTTCGAAAAAATTTCATCCTCAAATTTTCTTACATAATCGCCTTCACCACCCATAATCACGGTAATAATTTCTAGCGGAGTGATATAATATCTGTAGCGTTGAGCATTTCCAGTTTTGGTTTTATTTTTGATATCGTATACCCAATAATTTTTTTCTTGATAGGCTTTTTTCTCTAAAATTTCACCCGGTATATTTTCATAAAATAAACTGTCAAGCGTTTTAGGATTGAAAGGTTTATTGTTTTTGTTTAAAAAATCTTTTAGCAGATTTCGTTTTACATTGATGAAGCCTCCATTTGCTAAATCTGGTGATTCTAAATCTTCACCATTTTCTAAAACAATTTCAAATAATGGTAATGAGATTACTCCGTCAGCTGTTGTTTTTGTTGTTAATTCGGGTTTGATAAAATATTCTTCAATTTGTTTTTTTGCTGATTTTCCTTTGTCTGTATACGCATCAAAAATAGGTTTTACGGTATATCCTTTTTTGCGAAGCAATTCAATTACTCCTTTATCACCTGGCAGATGTGCCGCTCCAATTGCACTAAACAAACTCCCGGTTTTCATGATTGAGTCCATGTTTTTAACCATTTCTACATTTCGATCAAAAAGCATAGCTTTCAAATAACTTTGTGGAGAACTCAATATTGAAAGTGAGTCAATCATATCTAAGTCTTTTTCACGATAAAAATCGGTTAAGGCTTCATTGTATGATTTATTTTTTAATATTTTTAAAATTGCTTGGCGGTTTTTATCCACTTCTTTTTGATCCATGTTTGCTTGAGCTCGCATAATGTTGATTGTTGAGCTTTTAACATCCTCTAAGCCTACAGTTTTTTTATTATATTTTCTACCTGTTCGGTAAATAAACATGTCTAAATACGTTTCTTCTTGGTATTCTTTGTTTGTTTCATTTGTACGAGTTAGCAGACTCACTAAATTGTAGTTGCTGTTTCTAAAAAGGGAATATAAATCATCTTTTTCAATTGGATTGATATAGAAGTTTGTATAGAAAGAGCCGTTATTGGTGTATTGGTTATAAAAGCTAAACATGTCAAAAAGTGAAGTCCAAGTTCTTGGTTCGCTTTCATTAGCAACGATGTCCGCTTTCTGAAGGTGAGTAAAAAAGGCATCGGATAAGTGATACGAAATTTTATCACTTACATGCATCGAGCCATAAACATATGATTTTTTTTGTAAACCATTGCCGCTAATTTCCCACAGTAAACTTTGGTATTTTTTTTCTTGGGCAAAAAGTAGAGATGTAAAGAACAGAACAGAAAGGAAGCAATATTTTTTCAAGAGATAATTGTTTTACGTTTACCCCAAATATACATTTTTTTAGAAATAAAAAAAACCTTAAATCTGTTAAAGAAATAAGGTTTTTTTATATGTATTTTAGAATGAATTATCCTAAAGCTACTCTGCTAAATCCTGTAACTACTAAGTTAGCATCTACAGATTTGATGTAAGCAGCAACGCTCATAGAACCATCTTTAATGTAATCTTGATTTACTAAAGTGTTGTCTTTGTAAAAACGTTGGATTTTTCCTTTAGAAATGTTATCTAACATTGCCTCTGGTTTACCTTCAGCTCTTAATTGCTCTTTAGCGATTTCAATTTCTTTTTCAATGATTGCAGCATCAACACCAGCTTCGTTTAAAGCAATTGGGTTCATGGCAGCAGCTTGCATTGCAACGTTTTTAGCAGCTTCGTCAGCTCCTTCAACATTTGCAGATAAAGCAACTAAAGTAGCAATTTTACCAGCGTGGATATATGATCCAACAAAAGCACCTTCTAATCTTTCAAAAGAACCTACTTCAATTTTTTCTCCAATAACTCCAGTTTGCTCAATTAATTTTTCAGCAACAGTAATTCCATTGAAATCAGAAGCTAATAATTCTTCTTTAGTAGCATAGTTTAAAGCTTGGTTAGCTAAATCAGTAGCTAATTTAACGAAAGATTCGTTTTTACCTACGAAGTCAGTTTCACAATTTAAAGTAATTGCAACACCAGCAGTTTTATCTGCGCTAACAACAGCAATTGCAGCACCTTCAGTAGATTCTCTATCTGAACGGTTTGCAGCCACTTTTTGACCTTTTTTTCTTAAGTTTTCGATAGCTAAATCGAAATCTCCTTCTGCTTCCACTAATGCTTTTTTACAATCCATCATTCCAGCACCAGTGATAGTTCTTAATTTATTTACGTCTGCAGCAGTAATATTTGCCATTTTGTATGTTTTTTATTTGTTGTTTATAAAAGTAAAAAATTCCAATTACTAAATCCCAAATTCCAATTTTACTAAATTGCTAACTAAAAGTTAGAACAAGTTTGGAATTTGGAATTTAATTCTTGGAATTTAATTTATTTATGCTTCAGTTTCAGTAGCAGGAGCTTCAGTAGCTTCTACTTCTTTAGCTGGTAATTCATCTTTTTCAACTTTTCTATCAGAAAGACCTTCTACTAATGCAGCAGATACTAAAGATAAAATTTTATCGATTGATTTAGAAGCATCGTCATTTGCAGGGATAACGAAATCAATTGGACGTGGATCCGAATTCGTATCAACCATTGCGAAAACTGGAATGTTTAATTTTTGAGCTTCTTTGATCGCGATATGCTCAGCTTTAACGTCTACTACAAAAAGAGCTGCTGGAAGTCTAGACATATCAGCAATAGAACCTAAGTTTTTCTCTAATTTTGCACGTAAACGATCTACTTGCAATCTTTCTTTTTTAGATAAAGTCATGAAAGTACCGTCTTTCTTCATTCTATCAATAGAAGCCATTTTTTTAACAGCTTTACGGATAGTTACGAAGTTTGTTAACATACCACCAGGCCATCTTTCAGTGATGTAAGGCATGTTACAAGCTGCTGCTTTTTCAGCAACGATATCTTTCGCTTGTTTTTTGGTAGCAACGAATAATACTTTTCTACCAGATGCAGCAATTTTTTTCAAAGCTTCATTAGCCTCTTCAATTTTAGCTGCAGTTTTATATAAGTTAATGATATGAATACCATTACGCTCCATATAAATGTAAGGAGCCATGTTTGGATCCCATTTACGAGTCATGTGTCCGAAATGTACACCTGCTTCTAATAACTCTTTAACGTCAATTTTGTTTGCCATTGTGTAATAGTTTACGTTCCGTGATTAGCAATGCGTCACCTTTTTCGCTTTAAGTCAATTGACTTTAAGACTTTGGACTGCATTTCGATGCTAAACTAATTCCCTTTTTACAAGGAATATCGACAACTTTGTTTTTAATTCAATTTTAATTGTAAAAATAAATCTGAAAATATATTCTGATAAATATCGAATATTAACGTTTTGAGAATTGGAATCTCTTACGTGCTTTTTTCTGACCGAATTTTTTACGTTCTACCATTCTTGGATCTCTTGTTAGTAATCCTTCTGGTTTAAGGATAGCTCTGTTTTCAGCCTCAACTTCACACATTGCTCTAGCAATAGCCATTCTTACAGCTTCTGCTTGTCCTGTAGCTCCACCTCCATAAACGTTTACTTTAACGTCAAAGTTAGTTGCATTTTCTGTCATAGACATTGGTTGCATAACTTTGTACTGTAAAGTAGCAGTAGGGAAGTAGTTACTAAATTCTCTTTTGTTTACAGTGATTTTTCCTGTTCCTTCTGAAACATAAACACGTGCAACAGCGCATTTTCTTCTACCGATTTTGTGAATAACTCCCATTACTTAAGATCGTTTAGGTTAACTGTTTTTGGTTGTTGAGCTGCATGTTTGTGCTCAGAACCAACATTTACATTTAAATTTCTGAAAAGTTGTGCTCCTAATTTGTTTTTAGGTAACATCCCTTTTACAGCTTTTTCTACTAATAATGCAGGGTTTTTTTGTTGCATTACTTTAGCAGTTAGAGTTCTTTGTCCTCCTGGGTAACCTGTGTGTCTGATGTACGTTTTGTCATCTAACTTGTTACCAGTAAGGTTGATTTTTTCTGCGTTGATAACAATTACGTTATCTCCACAGTCAACGTGCGGTGAATAACTTGGCTTGTATTTACCTCTCAAAAGCATTGCTACTTTTGTTGATAAACGACCTAAGTTATGACCTTCAGCATCTACAACAATCCACTGTTTTTCAACTGTAGCTTTGTTAGCAGAAACCGTTTTGTAGCTTAATGCGTCCATAATATTATTTTAATTAAACATTCCATCCCCAATAAAGGGAGTGCAAAAGTACAAATATTTATTAGAATTGCAAATAGGGTGATGAAAAATATTATTAAGTGGTGTTAAGGAACCAATTTTTATTACGTTTTTTTGGTATTTCAATTGTAAAAATAATGTATTTTTACTTTTTAAATTAAAGGTGTCAAATCGCAATATATAATTTTAAGTTCATACAAACACTTAATATTAGGTAACGATACTAAACAAAAAAGCAATAAGTAATGCATATGAAAGCAAAAGCAACCTTAAAACAAATAGCAAAGGAATTTGAAGTGTCAATTTCTACAGTTTCAAAAGCGTTGAGTGATAGTCCAGAAATTAGTGAAGCAACTAAAATTAAAATTCAGGAATATGCAAAATTGCAGAATTATAAGCCAAACAGTATTGCAAAAAATTTAAAAAATCAACGAACCAATACTATAGGTGTAATTATTCCAAATATTTTGAATCCTTTTTTTGCAAAAGTTTTTAGTGGAATTGAAAAAACAGCTTTAGAAAAAGGGTTCAATGTAATTACAGGTATTTCAAATGAATCTTACAATAAAGAAATGCAAGTAATGGATATGTTAAATAATGGAACAATTGATGGTTTTATTGTGGCTGTTGCTGAAGAAACCCAATCGTTAAAAGAACACCAACATTTTAAAGACATTATCAATAGCGGCACCCCAATTGTAATGTTTGATAGAGTTGCAGAGAATATTGTTTGTGATAAAGTAATTGTAGATGATTTTGAATCTTCGTATGAGGCAACACAACACTTAATCAAATTGGGAAGTAAAAAAATTGCGTTACTTTCTACAATTGGTAATTTAAGCGTTGGTCAATTAAGATTTAACGGTTACAAAAAAGCATTAGAAGAAAATCACACAACGGTCAATCATAATCTGTTAATTATTGAAAACGATATTGAATTGTTTGACTCAAAACTAGCAAACTTATTTCAAAAAGAAAAAGTTGATGCAGTATTTGCATTGGACGAACATGCTTCTACAATGGCAATGAAGTTAGCCATCAAAAAAGGGATCAGAATACCAGAGGAATTAAATATTATTGGTTTTGCTGATGGTGTTTGGTCGCGAAGATTAACACCAAGTTTATCAACGGTAAGTCAACATGCACCAGAAATAGGAGCCAAAGCTGCCGAATTACTAATCAACAAACTAACCACTAAAGACGAATTTTATCAACATCAAACAGTTGTTATAAAAACCGAGTTGAGACAGAGAGAGTCTACAAGGAAGTTGTAGTTTATTCTTTCGTGAAATTAAACTTCATTCCGCCCTGATTTAATACAAAGGAGTTGTCTTCAAATACCATTTCAATTCCGGCTGCTGCAAAAACAAACGTCTTTTCTTCTCTAAAGGTTAGCGGAAACGCACTTTGTCCTGTGGCTTGAGCAAATAATTCGCCATTTTTTTCAGAAATTGTAATTTTAATTGGTAAGTCTTTTGAAATGTAAGTTCCAGTGAATTTTGCCAATTCAGTCGCATCCATTTTCATAAATTGTGGAAACGGGAAAGGCATTTTGTAATAAATGCTTAATATGCCTATAGTAATGTCATTTTGAATATAATTATCGCCATTTGTTATTAATGAAAAACTCAATTTTTCAGCAGGATAATAACCTAACATTGAATTAAAATTCTCGATTCTTCCACCATGACCATAAAATCTTCGTTCTCCAAAAGGAAATTGAATTAACGCTTTTCCATACCCTTCTTTGATTTCTTTCATTTGGTCTAAAGAAGTTTGTTTTATTAATTTTCCATTGAAAAGCGCATAAATAAATTTAGTTAAATCTGCTGTTGTAGAAGTAATTCCGCCAGAAGAAAAAGGAATAGAATTGTGATTTTCTAACGATTTTACCCAATTTGTTCCATTAAAATAATAGGAATAACTTTCTTTATTTGCAGTGTTTGTAGCTTCTTCTTTATAATATGTTGTTGGAATAAAAACGTTGTTCAGTACCGCTCCTTTGTCAGTCATTTCGGTTTTGTTTTCAAATGTTCCTAATTCAGCCTTTTTTACGATGCGAATTTGTAAATTTTCCGCGTATGATTTTTTAGTCAACTTTTCAATTATGCAACCTAGAATGAAATAATTTGAATTGCTATATTCGTATTTACTTCCGGGTTCAAAAACAGGTTCGTAAGCTGTGATTACATTTAAAATAGCTTCTTTTGAGTGTTTTTTGTCTATTACTTTATGAAAAGTAGTATCTTGATTAACAAAATCTACAATACCCGTTCTGTGGTGTAATAAATCATAAATTGATATTTTTTCCGCATTAGCCATCTTCGGATAAAAACGAGCTAATTTAGTTTGTAGCCCTATTTTTTTTTCTTCAATCAATTGCATGATCATTACGGCGGTGAACGTTTTGGATATCGAACCTATTTTATAACGTGTTAATCGATCGGCTTTGATCTCTTTTTCTACATCAGTAAGACCATATGCTTTATTGAAAACTACATTTTCACCTTCACGAATGGTTAACGAACCCATGAATTTATTGTTTTCGTACAAATAGTTTAGCAAACTATCAATTTTAGTGAATTTATCTTGAGCAAAAGTGAAACTCGAAAAAGCAAATACAAAAAGGACTAATTTTTTCATAATATTTTCTGTTTTCCTAATTAGTAGTTTAGATTTTATTTTGTTACTGATTTTTGATTTTTTTGAATTCCAAATACGAATATACAATGGGAACAATACTAATAACGGCAGTAATTCCTAAAAAATTATATAATTGCATTTCGTTTGGTAACAAAAATGTCAACGCCATTAAAAGCCCACCAACGAACCATAATTTTCCGCCCATTATATGTGTTTTTTTCCATACTTCTTCATTTTCTAATGTCCAAGGTGTTTTGATGCCAATAAAATAATTTGGTTTTATAGTTTTGAAATAATTACCTAAGAATGCAAAAAGCAAGCCAATAATTGCAAACACAAATCCTGGATTACTGCTTTTTTGTTGCACACTGTACAAAATAAAAACCGCTAATCCCGACATGAATAAGGTTAGAATCATTCGCAGGTTATTTAGTTTGTTGCCCATATTTTGTAATTTTTGCTTTGGATCAACATAAGGAATAATTAGAAAAACAAAATAGGTTATTCCAACCAACATACATAAGACGGCAACTAGCTCTTTTTTATCGCCATAACGATCAATTTCTCCAGCGCCATTCCAATGCATAGGTACTTTTTCTGGTAAACGATTCCAAATGTAAATTAGATAAACAAAAGGAATTAAAGCAATTGCTAAAAACGGAATTTCTTTTTTAAACTTCTCCATACTTTATTTTTTTAGTGTAATAATCCATTTTAAAATATCATCAACAATGGTAGTGTTTAATGAATAGACTACAAATTGTCCTTTTTTTTCGCTAGTAACTAAATCGGCACGTTTTAAAATATCCAAATGATGCGAAATACTAGGTTTTGAAATATGAAATTGGTCCGCAATATCGCCAGCTGTCATTTCCTGTTTACGCAGCAATTCCAGAATATCTCTTCTGGTTTCGTCGTTTAAGGCTTTGAAAATTGCGTTCATATTAATTTATATATTTAGACAAATATCTAAATATTATTTGAAATGGCAAAAGGATTGAGAATAAATAAATTATAAATAGATTGCTATACTAATAATAACAAGTAATAAAAATATCCAATTGATTAGCATATCAAAGCGATATTTTGGGAGTTTATGTTCAGGATATTTGACATTCCATTTTTTTGAAATAGCAAATTCAGTTAACATTTTTGGTGTAATTGGAATTTCTTTAACTCTATTGTGTGGATTTTTAAAAAACAAACTTCCAAGATTGAATGTTAAACTTCCTTCTTCTTGATAATGAAAATACCATAGAAAATTGTTCATATCGACATTATATTTTTCAGCGTATTTAGAAAGTAATTCTTCGCAATCATCACCATCAATTTTCAATAAAGTAAAAATATCAGAATTCGACTGAAGATTGGATTTCCAATATTCTGTTTCAATGAAATCAATTATTTCTTTTTCTAATATTTTATCCATAAAACATCACATTTTGTGATTTCTCCTTCGTCGAAATGACAAAACCTAATCCAACTGCCAACTGTAACTAACCACTGACCACTTTCCTAATGCGCTTCCAGCCAGTTCTTACCCAATCCAATTTCCACATCTAACGGAACTGCTATTTTGAAAGCGTTTTCCATTTCGTGTTTGATCATTGGTTGAATTTTTTCTAATTCGGAGTTGTGCACGTCAAATACCAATTCGTCATGTACTTGTAATAGCATTTTTGATTTCCAATGTTCAGCCGTTAGTTTTTTATGAATGTTGATCATAGCAATTTTAATGATATCTGCAGCCGAACCTTGTATTGGCGCATTCACTGCATTTCGTTCCGCACCACCACGAACAATCGCATTGGCTGAATTGATGTCTTTTAAATAACGTCTTCTTCCTGAAATGGTTTCGACATAACCGTTTTCTCTGGCAAAATCTACTTGCGAAGTCATAAACGATTTTAATTTTGGATACGTTTGATAATACGCTTCAATCAATTCCGCGCTTTCTTTTCGAGATAAGTTGGTTTGGTTGCTCAATCCAAAAGCCGAAACCCCATAAATAATTCCGAAGTTTACGGTTTTGGCGTGACTTCTTTGCTCTTTTGTTACTTCGTCTAAAGACACATTGAATACCTTTGCAGCTGTACTTTTGTGAATATCTTCGTGATTTTGAAACGCTTTAATCATGTTTTCTTCACCACACAAAGCCGCAATAATACGCAATTCAATTTGAGAATAATCGGCAGAAAGTAGCGTGTAATTTTCATCGCGTGCAATGAATGCTTTTCTAATTTGTCTTCCTCTTTCGGTACGAATTGGAATATTTTGTAAATTTGGATTATTCGAACTCAAACGACCTGTAGCAGCAACCGTTTGCATATAATCGGTATGAACTCTCCCCGTTTTTTTGTCAACTTGATTTGGTAAAGCATCAATATATGTACTTTGTAATTTCACCATTTGACGCCATTCTAAAATATCGCGCACAATTTGATGTTCGTTAGCTAAATAACTCAACACTTCTTCACCTGTAGCGTATTGACCCGTTTTGGTTTTCTTTTGTTTTGCACCACCAATTTTTAGTTTGTCGAATAAAATATCGCCCAATTGTTTCGGAGATGCCAAATTGAATTTCTCACCAGCGGTTTCATAAATTTGTTGTTCAAACGCATCGATTTCTTTTTGCATGTCTACCGACATACTTTTTAGAAACTCAACATCTAAGCGAATGCCTTCTTTTTCCATATCAGCTAAAACAGGAACCAACGGAATTTCGATTTCGTCAAACAATTTTTTCGTGCCTACCTTTTCTAAAATCGGTTGGAAATGTTCTTTTAATTGGAAGGTAATATCGGCATCTTCAGTCGCATATTCTTTTATATCTTCCAAAGGAACATCGCGCATTGACAATTGATTTTTTCCTTTTTTACCAATTAAAGATTCAATTGATTTTGGCGCATATTTTAAATACGTTTCCGACAACACATCCATATTATGACGCATATCAGGATTAATCAGATAATGCGCAATCATGGTGTCGAATAATTTTCCTTTGACTTGCATGTTGTAATTCGAAAGAATTTTCAAGTCGTATTTCATGTTCTGACCGATTTTTTCGATGGTTTCATTCTCGAAAAACGGTCTAAATTTTTCAATTAGAATTTGAGCTTCTTCCTGATTTTCTGGAAACGGAACATAAAATCCTTTTCCTTTTTCGAAAGAAAATGACATTCCTACTAATTCTGCATTTAAAGCATCAATTCCAGTAGTTTCAGTATCAAAACAAACCGAAGTTTGATTTAATAAATTCTGTAATAATAATTTTACAGGCAAATCACCTTGAATAATTTGGTAAAAATGCGTTGTATTTTCTAACGTTGCATAATACGAATGATTCGCTGTTGGTTCGTCCGATTCGTCACTAAAACCGAACAAATCAAATTGGTCTTCGTTTGATTTTTTAGCTGGCGCTTTTTTAATGGGTTGTGGAATTTCAGAAATATTTCCGTTGGCATCAATTTCGTCGTATTCTTTCCCAGAACCAAATAATTTATCAAACTGCGCTTTCATTTGACGGAATTCTAATTCTTGAAACAAAGCATCAGTTTTTTCCACATCGGGTTTTGATAATTCGTAATCCTCGGCATCAAATGTCACGGGACAATCGAGTAGGATAGTGGCTAGTTTTTTGGATAAAAGGCCTAATTCTTTATTGGCTTCAATTTTTTCTTTCATCGCACCTTTTAGCTGATGCGTATTGGCTAATAAATTTTCTAAAGTACCGTATTCTGCTAAGAATTTTTTAGCTGTTTTTTCACCCACACCCGGTAATCCAGGAATATTATCGGCAGAATCACCCATCATTCCTAAAAAATCAATTACTTGATCAGGACGTTCGATTTCAAATTTTGCTAAGACTTCAGGAATTCCCCAAATCTCAATATCGTTCCCCATTCGGGCGGGTTTATACATAAAAATATTTTCCGAAACCAATTGTGCAAAATCCTTATCAGGTGTTACCATAAACACTTGAAAGCCTTCTTTTTCGGCTTGTTTGGCTAATGTTCCAATTAAATCATCGGCTTCAAAACCTGCTTTTTCAATAATTGGAATATGCATGGCGCGTAATAATTCTTGAATGTACGGAACCGCAATTTTAATCGCTTCTGGCGTTTCGTCACGGTGCGCTTTGTATTCTTGGTACATTTCAAAACGATAATCGCTTCCGCCTTTATCAAAAGCTACCGCTAAATGATCTGGTTTTTCGCGTTTAATGACATCCATTAAAGAATTCATGAATCCCATAATAGCGGAAGTATCCATTCCTTTAGAATTGATACGAGGATTTTTTATAAAAGCATAATACCCACGAAAAATAAGCGCGTAGGCATCAAGAAGGAAAAGACGTTTTTGTGACATTGTTCTGAAATTTCATTTAAAATGTAAAAGTACAATTCTTTGCTTAAAAAAACTTTGTTAAAATTCATTTAATGCAGCATCAATTTGTCTAACTTGTTCCTTACTTTGCAAAAAAAAGAGCTAATGATTCGTTGGATTGTTTTTTTAGTATTTGTTATCATTCTGGAAATCTATGCTTTTCAGGCGTTTAAGACTTTGATTAAATCGAAGTGGTTTTTTGTATTTTATTATGTAACATCAGCAATTGCTTTATTTTATATCGTTTATCAATTGTATCATTTTGATAGAAGTGTAGGGCAAACACCAAAGACAATGTTGACTTTTGGTTTATTGTTATTGCTTTATGTTCCAAAATTATTATTAACTGTTATATTGTTTGGAGAAGATATTGTTCGTTTTTTTTCTGGATTATTTGGTGTGATAACAAAAAGCGGTTCCGAAAGTTTTTTACCAGAAAGAAGACGTTTTGTAAGCCAAATTGCACTTGGAGTTGCAGCGATTCCATTTGCCTCATTTTTATACGGAATTACCGTTGGAAAATATAATTTCAAAGTAATTAAACAAACCTTATTTTTTCCTGATTTGCCAGATGCTTTTGATGGAACGACTATAACGCATATTTCAGATATTCATAGTGGAAGTTTTGATGATGCCGAGAAAATTCAATATGCGATTGATTTGATTAATGAGCAAAATTCTGATATGGTATTATTTACGGGTGATATTGTAAATACACATGCAACCGAAATGGATCCATGGATTAATACTTTTAAAGGAATTCATCATCCAAAACTTGGAAAGTTTTCTGTTTTAGGAAATCATGATTATGGTGAATATATAGATTGGAAATCACAAGCCGAAAAGAAGTCAAATTTTGAGGGAATAAAAGCGATTCATGATAAAATAGATTTTAAATTGTTGTTAAATGAACATATTAAAATTAAAAAAGACAATCAAGAAATAGCAATTGTTGGTGTTGAAAACTGGGGCAGAAAATTTGGTGAACGAGGCGATTTAAATTTGGCTTCAAAAGGTTTAACGAAAGAAGATTTTAAAATTGTAATGAGTCACGATCCAAGTCATTGGGATGAGAAAATTCAGCACGATGAAAATCAGTATCATTTAACGCTTTCGGGACATACGCATGGATTTCAATTTGGAATTGAAATTCCGGGTTGGATAAAATGGAGTCCAGTGCAATATGTTTACAAGCAATGGGCTGGATTGTATGAAAATGCAGGAAGATATATTTATGTAAATCGTGGATTTGGCTTTCATGCTTATCCTGGAAGAGTAGGTATTATGCCCGAAATTACGGTTATTGAACTAAAAAAAGGAGAAAAAGTAGCGTAATTCAGTAAAAATGCTACATTTGTATATTATTTTCGTGTGAAAAATTAATTTTTTTGATACTAATAAATTCAATTTATGTCAAAATTTGGAGAACTTATCGATGCTCAAGTACCTGTGCTAATCGATTTTTTTACAGAGTGGAATGAACCTTCAATGGCTATGAATGAGGTAATTCGTCATGTAGCAGCTGCTTTAGGTGATAAAGCACGTGTAATTAAAATTGATGTGGATAAAAATCAGGAATTAGCTGACGCGCTTCGTATCAAAGGTTTACCTACTTTAATGATTTATAAAGAAGGTCAAATGGTATGGAGACAAAGCGGCGAACTTGATGCCAATACATTGATTTCTTTAGTGCAAGAACAAGCCTAAGAAATTACATCAAAAACAAACCCCTTATTTTTTAAAATTTGTATTGCTTTTGGCAGTGCATATTTCAGATTTTTTTCTGCTTTTTTGCTATCGTGAAATACGATAATGCTTCCTTGTTCTGTATTTGAGATTACATTTTTTAGACATTTTTCGGGAATTATGTTTGGGTCAAAGTCATAGCTCAATACATCCCACATTATTATTTTGTATCCTAAATTTCGAATTGCTTTCGTTTGGCTTGGCTTAATTTTCCCGTAAGGAGGACGGAATAAAAACGAATGTTCAGAGTTCAGTTTTAAGCATTCAGTTTCGCACAGCTTGAAATTATCGATGTAATGGTTAGTCTTGGTTTTCCAACCGTTTAAATGATTGAAAGTGTGATTTCCTGTTTGATGGCCTTCAGCAAGTATTCTTTTATAAACTTCAGGATGTTTTTTGATGTTGTCTCCAATGCAAAAAAATGTAGCTTTGATTTCTTCTGATTTTAAAATATCTAAAACCCATTCGGTTATTTCAGGGATTGGGCCATCATCAAAGGTCAAAAAGATTTTTTTATCTGAATTTGGAATATCCCAAACCAGATTATTAAATACTTTTTTTATCAAACTATTTGTTTTTACCCAATTGAAGTTCATTTTGTAAAATTAGCATAAAAAAAATGTTCCAAACGAAATTTCTTTCATTTGGAACATTTTATGTTTTTTGAAATTAGTTATTCCATTTTTCTTCCAAAATGAGCTAACATTTTGTTGTAATTATTGAATTTTACTTTTTCTTTATTGTAGAATTCTAAATCATTTGCATTTTTTGCAACTTTTAAATAACTTCTATATTGTTCAATATCCAACATTATATCCATAGCACTAAATTCTTGATCACTTGCTTTCCAAGAGCTATAAAATGTTAGCATTTCTTGTTGTTTTCTTATCAATTTAGAAAGTATTTTTTGGCCTTTTTCTCTTTGTCCTACTTTATAATATCCTTCTGCAAAAGGTTCTAATAATGAATAATATTCAAAATATTCCAAAGGCATTTTAGCCATTGCTAAATCAATAACTTTTTCAGCTTTTTCTTTTTTACCTTCGTTAAGTAATGTTTGCATTAGTCGAGCTAAATTAGTTCGATATGAAATGCTGTTTTTGCGAGTTTCTGGATCGTGATATATGTTTGGGCTTTCACTATTTCCCCAATCCCATTTCATTACAATATCATACATTTTATCCGAATCAATACATCCCATTTCCATTGGATTTGGATTTTCTACTGGCGTTCTAATAGGAACTAGTTTAAAGCACATTCCGTCTAATTGTAGGTAATCTTTCATCCAGATGTAATCATCTTCACCGTTGCTTCCTCCAGTGAAATAAATAGGTCTTTTCCAGTTGTTTTCATTTACAATGTCTAGCATCATTAAGCGATTTTTATAGAGTGCTCTATCCTTAATCGTAAATTCAATTTGTGGCACAATTGAATCATAAAATTTTGGGCTAACCACTTTATTTTTTATGATTGTATTTTTATCGATAGGAAGTATTACTTTTTTGGATGGAAAATAATTTACTTTATTACCACTATCCATAGTTATTTTAGCTCGTTCATCATCTAAAGCAATGAATTTTAGCATTTCGTCAAGTAGTAATGGGTTTTCAGTTCGTTCAACATATAAACTATAATCTCTTCTACTACCCTTATATTGTTCTCTATTAAACGAGCTTGGAATTGGAGCGGATTCGTGTGTTTTCATTTTCATTTGGTCAATGTACCAATCGGTCATGAATAAGCTAGTATTCACAATTCTAATATCGGTTCTATAACCTTCAATTTCTTGCATATACCATAGTGGAAAGGTGTCATTGTCGCCAATGGTGAATAAAATTGCATTGGGCTCGCATGAGTCTAAATATGCTTTTGCCATAGCAAGTGCGGTATATTTACCTGAACGGTCGTGATCGTCCCAGTTTTCTTTAGCCATTATTACCGGTGAAGCTAATAAACAAACAACTAACACAATTGGAACTGCAATTTTAGGAGCTAAATATTGTTTAATCCAATCAAATATTGCATAAATTCCGAAAGCTATCCACATTGCAAATACATAGAACGAACCAACTAATGCATAATCACGTTCTCTTGGCTCGAATGGTCTCTCGTTTAAATATATTTTAAGGGCTAATCCAGTAAATAAAAATAATACTAATAATACATAAAAACTCTTTTTGTCGCGTTTTGCATGGAAAATAAAACCAATTAATGCCAAAATAAATGGAATTCCATAGTAAATGTTACGCGCTTTATTGTTGGCTATATCCGATGGGAGATTTTTTTGTGAACCAATAAAAAATTCGTCAATGATATTAATTCCACTAATCCAATTGCCTTTTAAATCCTCATACCTACCTTGTTCGTCGTTTTGTCTTCCAACAAAGTTCCATAGTAAGTAGCGCATGTACATATAGCCAAATTGATATTGAACCATGAATTTCATATTTGTAGCAAAGCTTGGTTTATCTACAATTAAATATTCACCATAAGTTTGTAAGAATTTGTCATATCCTTTTAAATCAACTTCACCTGTTGCATATGCTCTTCTAAAATCAGTTACTATTTGAACCAATTCATCTTCATGTGAATATTCTGGATTAATTCTAAATTCTAACGGTTCGCCGAAAGTCATGTAATTCACATTGTGTTCGTTGCTCCACATTCTAGGGAGTAAAGCTTTGTGGTCATCGTGACTGTTTTGAGCAGCGTTTTTAAAGTTGTTAGTAATTACATATTTTCCAGTTTGGTAATCACGCTCATAATTTGGTTTGCCGTCTAAATAAGGGGTTACAGGATCTAAACCGGCATACGTGTCAGAAAATTGCGGACCGTAAAATAATTTCTGTTCTCCATATTGTTCTCTGTTATAATATGCTAAAACTTCTGCAGCATCAGACGGCTTATTTTCATTAATTGGCGTATTGGCATTTGCGCGAATTGGTAGCATAAACCAAGTTGAGAATCCAATTAAGATGAAAAGTGTAGCTAGAATTAAAGTATTGTAAAAAACATGACCTTTCTTCTTGGTGTAATTTAAGCCGAAATAAAAGGCAGCAATAATTAATAAAAAAGCAAATATAGTTCCCGAATTAAATGGTAATCCTAGGCTATTAACCATAAAAATTTCGGTTTTCCCAAAAAAAGCTAATGTATATGGTAGTAATAATTTGAATATAAAAAGTAAAATAGCAACAATGACAACATTGGCAATTAAGAAACTTTTTACCGTAACGGTTTTGTATTTTTTAAAGAAATAAAGAAATCCAATGGCTGGGAAAGCCAAAAGTGCCATAAAGTGAACTCCAAAAGATAATCCAATGACTAATGAAATAATTAACAACCATTTGTTTCCTCGAGGTGTTTCAAGCTCTTGTTCCCAACGTAACCCTAACCAAAATAGTAATGCAATTAAAAAGGTTGCCATTGCATATACTTCGGCTTCCACTGCATTATACCAAAAACTATCTGTAAAAGTAAAGGTTAAAGAAGCAATAAAAGCACTTCCTAAAATCATTATCTTTTGATTGTTTGAAACTTCTTTTGCAGTTCCAACTACTTTATTTAGTATCATGGTTAATGACCAAAACATAAAAAGTACTGTAAAAGCGCTTGAAAAAACAGAAAGATAATTAACCATCAATGCAATTTTGTCTGGACTAAAAGCAAACATAGCAAAAAACGCTCCAAGCATTTGAAATAAAGGAGCTCCTGGTGGATGTCCAACTTCTAAATTGGCAGATGTTGCAATGTATTCGCCACAGTCCCAAAAACTCAAGGTAGGTTCAACAGTTAATGAATAAGTAATTAATGCAATTGCAAAAGCGGTCCAGCCTAAAATGGTGTTCCATTTTTTAAAATTGAATGAAGTCATATAAAAATTGGTTTCTGAATTTCAACTACAAAGAAACTATTTTTTTGTTTACATAAAATGTTAAATTATTTTTTTAATATTTTTTTTAGAAAAATTTGCAGAATAAAAAATATGCATTACATTTGCACTCGCAATCGAAAAGGTTGTTAGGTATTGGCCCATGGTGTAATGGTAACACTCCGGTTTTTGGTACCGTCATTCAAGGTTCGAGTCCTTGTGGGCCAACAAAACTCCGCTTAGAAATAAGCGGAGTTTTTTTATAGCGTTATATGGTTGATTTATAGGTTTATACAAAAAAAAGACCTCAATTGTTGAGGTCTTTTTTTTAAAATATTTAAAAATAATGTTTATATTTTAAATGTAATCACAGGTCTTTTTGCGTGATTTACTAAGTCTTCGCTGATGCTACCATTAAAGAAATGAGATAAGCCTTTTCTTCCGTGAGTACTCATTCCAATTAAATCTGCATCAATGCTTTTTGCAAAATGTAAAATTCCTTTTTCAACATTTACATCATTATAAATATGAGAGGTTATGTTAGAGGTGTCAGTTCCCGCAAGAAAATCTTTCATGATTTGTTGCGCAACTTTAGTAGATTTAAAGTTGTTAGGAGTGTTAATATTTACTAAATGTAAATGAGCTCCAAATCCTTGTGCAAAAGCAAATGCTTTTTCAAAAGGTTTTTTAGCCTCATCAGAAAAGTCAGAAGCAAAAACAAATTTGCTGGCACTGAATTTTTCTTCTTCTCTTTTGATTACCAATACAGGAGCTTCAGAATTTCTAACCACTTTTTCTGTATTTGACCCAATAAACATTTCTTGGAAACCACTTGCTCCATGTGAACCCATTACAATCAAATCAATGTCATGTGATTTTGTATATTTTACAATTCCATCAAATGCCATTTCAAATTGAATAATTTTTGAAACTTTAAGCCCTTCAAGAAATTCAGATTCCATTAAAGAATCTAATTTATTAATTGCAGCATTTTTAAAAAGCATCAATTCAGGTATTTCGTGAGCTGTAGATATAGCATCATTTCCAGACGTTGGCAATTCTAACATGTGCACTAAAATAATTTCGCCATCATTTTTTTTAGCAATTTGAGCAGCTACCTTTAAGGCGTATTCCGCATGTTTAGAAAAGTCAGTTGGTACTAAAATTCGTTTCATAAGTTTGTTTTAGGTTATTTTTAAAGCGTAAATAAATTACACTATAAAATTACAAAAAATATCCAAACTAACAATGTTTTTTTTAATTGAAAATAATTTGTATATTTGCAGAGTTATTAAAGGACAGGATTATGAGGCACGCAAAGCGTGCCTCTTTTTATAAAAATTATGACGTTTAAGAATAAGGTTCAGGAGTTGTTAGATGGTGCTTTAATAGAGCGCTCACATCTTTTTTTAATTGATTTGTCTATCAATGATGCTAATAAAATAAGCATTGTTTTAGATGGTGATAATGGCGTAAGCTTGCAAGATTGTATCGATGTAAGCAGATCTGTTGAGGCTGATTTAGACAGAGAAGAACAAGATTTTTCTCTAGAAGTAGCTTCAGCTGGATTGTCAAGTCCATTGAAATTTGTAAGACAATATAAAAAGAATTTAGGTAGAAGTTTAAAAGTAAAAACAATTTCATCAGAAGAAATCGAAGCAAAATTAACCGCAGTAGATGATGAAAAAATTACTTTAGAATGGCAAGCTAGAGAACCAAAAAAAATAGGTAAGGGTAAAGAAACAGTTGAAAAAAAACTAGATTTACCTTACGAAAGTATTAAAGAAGCAATTGTTATAGTATCATTTTAAAATAAAGAGTTGACATGGAGAATATTGCATTAATTGAATCGTTTTCAGAATTTAAAGACGACAAACTCATTGATAGAGTTACCCTAATGGCAATTTTAGAAGATGTGTTTAGAAATGCATTAAAAAAGAAATATGGTTCAGATGATAACTTTGATATTATCATAAATCCTGATAAAGGGGATATGGAAATTTGGAGAAATCGTGTTGTAGTAGAAGATGGTGAAGTAGAAGATGAGAATTCTGAAATTTCTTTGTCTGAAGCACGAAAAATTGAACCAGATTTTGAAGTTGGAGAGGATGTGTCTGAAGAAGTAAAATTATTTCAATTAGGAAGAAGAGCTATTTTGGCATTACGTCAAAACTTGATTTCTAAAATCCATGAACACGATAATACAAATCTTTACAAACAATTTAAAGATTTAATAGGTGATATTTATACAGCAGAAGTGCACCATGTTCGTCCAAAAGCTGTAATTTTGATGGACGATGAAGGAAATGAAATTGTTTTACCAAAAGAAAAACAAATTCCAAACGATTATTTCAAAAAAGGTGACAATGTAAGAGGTGTTATTGAAAATGTTGAATTGAAAGGAAATAAACCTCAAATTATCATGTCAAGAACTGCTCCAGATTTTCTTGAAAAATTATTTGAACAAGAAATTCCAGAGGTTTTTGATGGTTTAATTACAATTAAAAAAGTAGTTCGTATTCCTGGCGAAAAAGCAAAAGTGGCAGTAGATTCTTATGATGATAGAATTGATCCAGTTGGAGCTTGTGTAGGAATGAAAGGTTCACGTATTCATGGAATTGTTCGCGAATTAGGTAACGAAAATATTGATGTTATTAATTTCACAACAAATCCTCAATTATATATTACAAGAGCATTAAGTCCTGCAAAAGTTTCTTCAGTTAAAATTAACGAAGAAGCAAAAACAGCCGAAGTGTTCTTAAAAATTGAAGAAGTTTCTAAAGCAATTGGAAGAGGTGGAAATAATATTAAATTAGCAAGTTTATTAACAGGCTACGAAATTGATGTTATTCGTGAAGGAGCTACAGAAGAAGAAGATGATGTTGAATTAAGAGAATTTTCAGACGAAATCGAAGCATGGATTATCGAGGAGTTTGAAAAAATCGGTTTAGATACGGCTAGAAGTGTTCTTAAACAAGAAGTTGCTGATTTAGTAAGAAGAACAGATCTTGAAGAAGAAACGATAATGGATGTTATGAACATACTAAAAACAGAATTAGAAGGATAACCTAATAATTTAAACAACACACAACAAAGAAGAATTTTAAAAAGATTATATGTCTGAAGAAAGAGTAATAAGAATAAACAAAATTTTAAGGGAGTTAAATATTTCTCTTGATAGAGCTGTGGATTTTCTTAAAGAAAAGGGTCATGAAATTGAGTCAAGTCCAAATGCTAAAATATCACAAGAGGAATACAAAGTCTTATGCGGTCAATTTTCTGCTGACAAAGGGAATAAGGTTGCCTCTCTTGAAGTAAGTGAAGAAAAAAGAAAAGAGAAGGAGGCTCTTAAACGTGAACTTGAAAAAGAACAAGAAGCTAAACGTTTGCAGGAAGAAGAACGTCAAAGACAAGAAGTTATTAAAGCTAAAGCTATTGTAACTGCACCAAAAGCAGTTGGAAAAATAGAATTAGACCCTAAAAAACAAAATGTTACATCTGAAGCTCCTGTTTCTGAACAAAAAGAAGTTGCCCCTGAAGTTGCCCCTGAGGTAAAATCTACTCCTGAGGTAAAAGTTTCTGAAGAAGTAAAAACACCAAAAGAGGAAGTTCAAGCACCTAAGAAAGTGGAAATTGTAAAACCAGTCGAACCTGTTGTGGAAACAACAGAAGAGGGTGAAGTTAAAATTGAAACACAATATCAAAAACTTTCTGGAGCTACTTTTACAGGTCAAAAAATTGATTTGTCTCAATTTGATAAACCAAAAAAGAAAAAAGAAGATCCTAAAAAAGATATCAAAAAGCCAGGAACTCCTCAAGCACCAAATGCTGGTGGAGCAAATGCAGCTAACAATAAAAACAAACGTAAAAGAATCATCAAACCTGGAACTCCTGGAGCTCCTGGAGCTAACAACCAAGGTGGTGGTCCTAAAAAAGAGTTTGTAAAAGGTGGCGCAGCTGGTGGTGGATTTAATAAAGGTAAAAAACCAATTATTCAAAAGGTAGAGCCTTCTGAAGAAGATGTTAAAAACCAAATTAAAGAAACCTTAGAAAGACTTCAAGGTAAAGGAAATAAATCAAAATCTTCGAAATATCGTAGAGATAAGAGAGATTCTCACCGTCAACGTGTTGATGATGAATTGCAAGCACAAGAAGAAGGAAGTAAAACATTAAAAGTAACCGAATTCGTTACTGTTGGTGAAATTGCATCTTTAATGGATGTGCCAATTACAAAAGTAATCGGAACTTGTATGTCGCTTGGAATCATGGTAACTATGAACCAACGTTTAGATGCTGAAACATTATCAATTGTAGCAGATGAATTTGGATTTGAAGTAGAATTTATTACAACAGATATCGAAGAAGCTGCAGAAGTTATTCAAGATAATCCTGAAGATTTAGTTCACAGAGCACCAATTGTTACGGTAATGGGTCACGTTGATCACGGTAAAACATCCTTATTAGATTATATTCGTAAAGCAAATGTTATTGCGGGTGAATCAGGAGGAATTACACAGCACATCGGAGCTTATGGAGTAATTTTAGAAGATGGTGAAAAAATCACTTTCTTAGATACACCAGGTCACGAGGCGTTTACCGCAATGCGTGCACGTGGAGCTCAAGTAACCGATATTGCTATTATTGTAGTAGCTGCCGATGATGATATCATGCCTCAAACAAAAGAAGCAATCAGTCACGCACAAGCAGCAGGTGTTCCAATGATTTTTGCTATTAATAAAGTGGATAAGCCAAATGCAAATCCAGAAAAAATTAAAGAGCAATTAGCAGGAATGAACCTTTTAGTTGAAGATTGGGGTGGAAAATATCAATCGCATGACATTTCAGCTAAATTTGGTCAAGGAATTCCAGAACTATTAGAAAAAGTACTATTGGAAGCAGAAGTTTTAGAACTTACTGCTAACCCAAATAAACCTGCACTTGGAACAGTTGTGGAAGCACAATTAGATAAAGGTAGAGGTTATGTGTCAACTATTTTAGTACAAGCAGGAACTCTTAAAATTGGAGATTATGTTTTAGCTGGAAAAAATCATGGTAAAATTAGAGCCATGTTTGATGAAAGAGGAAATCAAATCAAAGAAGCGGGTCCATCAACTCCAGTTTCAGTATTAGGTTTAGATGGTGCGCCAACAGCAGGTGATAAATTTAATGTGTATGAAGACGAAAGAGAAGCAAAACAAATTGCTGCAAAACGTACGCAATTACAACGTGAGCAATCTGTTCGTACCCAAAAACACATTACTCTTGCAGAAATTGGTCGTCGTATCGCATTAGGACAATTTAAAGAATTAAACATTATCCTTAAAGGAGATGTGGATGGTTCTGTTGAAGCATTGGCAGATTCATTCTCTAAATTATCTACCGAAGAAATACAAATTAACATTATACATAAAGGTGTTGGAGCAATTACTGAATCTGACGTATTGTTAGCTTCAGCTTCTGATGCAATTATTATTGGATTTAACGTTCGACCGCAAGGAAATGCAAAACAGTTAGCAGACAAAGAAGAAATCGATATCCGTAACTATTCAATTATTTACGATGCAATTGATGACTTAAGAGATGCAATGGAAGGAATGTTGTCTCCAGAAATGAAAGAAGAAATTACCGGAACAGCAGAAATTAGAGAAATTTTCAAAGTAACTAAAGTAGGTTCTATTGCAGGATGTATGGTTACTGATGGTAAAATTTTCAGAAATTCTAAAATTCGTTTAATCAGAGAAGGTGTTGTAATCTATACCGGAGAGTTAGCTACTTTAAAACGTTTCAAAGACGATGTTAAAGAAGTGTCTAAAGGATATGATTGTGGTATGCAGATTAAAAACTACAACGATATTAAAGAGTACGATTTAATCGAAGCTTTCCAAGAAGTGGAAGTAAAGAAAAAATTGAAATAATTAATATTTTCAAATTAAAAAGCCTTGCAAATGCAAGGCTTTTTTTATGTTTAATCTGTTATTTTGAGGGCTTGATAAGTAAAGCTGTGGGATATTTTTTCTTAATTTCTAACATGGCTTTTTCAACTTCTATTCGTGTTTCGAAACTTCCTACCCAAACTTTAAAATTGGGATTAGTGTACACAATTGTACCGTCAATCTCTTTAAATTCCTTTTTAAATTCTTGTAATTTTTTTTTAGAATCATCACTATTTCCATAGAATATTTGAATTTTATACGATTCATTCGTTGAAATACTTTGATTGATTTTTCTTTTTTCTTTCAGTAATTGCTCTATTTTCAAATCTTGAGAAAGTGTTGTTTTGCCTTCTTGCGAAAAGCTATTAACACCATATAGAGTACATACTAATAAGAAAAACAATGACTTATGTTTGGCTAAATTTCTCATTTTGAATTTATTTTAATACAAAAATACAATTTATGTGCATATTCGGTAGAAATAAAATTATTTAGAATAAGTATAAATTGTGTTTTAAGATAAAATTAAGGTTTTAATAATAGTTCTAATATTGTATTTTTGTCGGAGTTTTGAAAAAATAACGTGTTGTTTTTGGTAAGTATTACTAAAATCGTACCAAAAATTAGTCGATAATCATTTTAAATATGAAAAAGGTGGGTAACCATAAATCGTTTTCAAAGATTTTCTTCAGTTTAGCATTTGTGCTAGTAACTTCTTTATCAGCATTTTCTCAAGATGCTGCGAAAGGTAAAGAACTTTTTAATACCAATTGTGCTGCTTGTCACAAGTTAGACGGAAAAGCTACGGGTCCTGCACTTCGTGGAGTTGAAGCTAAGTATGACAAAGAATGGTTGTATAAATGGGTAAAAAACAGTGGAGATTTAATCAAGTCAGGAGATGCGCAAGCAGTAAAAGTGTTTGAAGAGAACAATAAAGTTCCAATGACCGCATTTCCACAATTGTCAAATGAAGATATTGACAATATTATTGCTTACACTTCTGAACCTGCGCCTGTTGCCCCTGCTGCTGTAGCTGGAGCTCCTGTAGTAGGAGAAGCTAGTGATTCTGGTGTTTCTAACAATGTTATCTTAGGAGTACTTTCATTAGTGATGCTAATGTTAGTTGTGATGCTATTCTTGGTGAATAGTATGCTTACTAAAATTGCTGGAGCGAAAGGATTGGAAGTAGTGCAAAAAGATCGTTCTTTAATGTCATTTTTCAGTGCTTATGCTAAAAATCAATTTCTAGTATTAGTATCTGTAATTATGTTATTGTTAGTGAGCGCTTATTTTGCTTACGGATGGTTAATGCAAATTGGAGTTGATCAAGGGTATGAACCGGTTCAGCCTATTCATTATTCGCACAGAATTCACGCTGGCGAAAATGGGATCGATTGTAAATATTGCCATTCTGCTGCGAGAGTAAGTAAACATTCTAATATTCCTTCGCTAAATGTTTGTATGAATTGTCATAAAAACATCAGTGAAGTTGCTGAAACAACAGCAACTGAGGAGTATTCTAAAGCTTTTTATGATGAGCAAATTGCTAAATTGTATGATGCTGTTGGTTGGGATAAATCGTTACAAAAATATACAGGTAAAACGAAACCAGTGAAATGGGTTAGAATTCATAATTTACCAGATCATGTTTATTTCAATCACTCTCAACACGTAACTGTTGCAGGAGTTGAGTGTCAAACTTGTCACGGTCCAGTTGAAGAAATGGAAATCATGAAACAACATGCTCCATTAACAATGGGATGGTGTATCAACTGTCACAGAGAAACAAATGTGAAAGTAGAAGATAATGCTTACTACAAAAAAGTCCACGAAGAACTTTCTAAAAAATACGGTGTGTCGCAATTAACTGCTGCACAAATGGGTGGATTAGAATGTGGAAAATGTCACTATTAATAAAATAATTTAAGAAGCTAATATACTATACAATGGCATCAAACAAAAAATACTGGAAAAGTGTTGAAGAACTAAACGAAAATAGTTCTATTGTTGAGACGCTAAGAAACAACGAGTTTGTGGAACCAATTCCTGTTGATGAATTTTTAGGAGATAAAGAATCTTTGTCTGCTTCGTCAACTACTCGTCGTGACTTTTTGAAATATGTTGGATTTAGCACTGCTGCAGCTTCATTAGCAGCGTGTGAAGGTCCTGTTGTAAAGTCAATTCCTTACGTAGTTCAACCAGAAGAAATTATTCCTGGTGTTGCTGATTTTTATGCAACAACAATGGCTGATGGTTTTGATTTTGCTAATATTTTAATCAAAACTCGTGAGGGTCGTCCTATTAAAGTTGAAAATAATAATTTAGAAGGTGCAAGAACAGGAGCTAACGCAAGAGTTCATGCTTCAGTTCTTTCATTATACGATAGTTTACGTTTGAAATCGCCAAAAATTGCTGGTAAAAATGCAACTTGGGCAGATGTAAACACAAAAGTAATAGCAAGTTTAGAAGATGCTAAAGCTAAAGGTGGTAATGTAGTTGTATTAACTAACACAATGGCAAGTCCATCAACTGATGCTTTAATAGCTTCATTAGCTGCAAAATATCCTACTACCAAACATGTAGTTTATGATGCTATCTCTGAATCAAACACTTTAGATGCTTTTCAAGCGGTTTACGGTGTAAGAGCATTAGCTAATTACGACTTTTCTAAAGCAAATACAATTGTTTCTGTTGGTGCTGATTTCTTAGGAGATTGGCAAGGAGGAGGTTTTGATGCTGGTTATGCTCAAGGACGTATTCCTAAAAATGGAATGATGTCTAAGCATATTCAAATTGAAGCTAATATGTCTTTAGCTGGTGCTAATGCAGATGTTAGAATTCCATTGAATATAGCAGCTCAAAAACAAGCTTTAGTTAAAATTTATAATATCGTTACAGGTGCTGCCGTAGGTACGTCTAAGATTGATAAATATGAAGAAGCTGTTTTAAAGGCAGCTAAACAATTAAGAGCAGCTGGGAATAAAGGTGTTTTTGTTACGGGTCTAGATGATGTTGATGCTCAATTAGTAGCAATAGCAATCAATCAAGCACTGCAATCAGAAGCATTTAATCCAAATGATGCTATTCTTACAAGAAAAGGAGATGCTAAAGCGGTTACTCAATTAGTAGCGGATATGAAAGCAGGAAAAGTACATACGTTAATCATGAACGGTGTTAACCCAGCTTATACTTTAGCAAATTCAAAAGAGTTTGTTGCGGCTTTAAAATCAGTTAAACTTTCGGTTGCTTTCTCAATGAAAGAAGATGAAACTTCAACTGAAACTACTGTTGCAGCTGCAGCTCCACATTATTTAGAATCTTGGGGAGATGTTGCTATGACTAGAAGAAATTATAGTGTAATGCAACCAACAATACGCCCATTATTTGATACAAAACAATTTCAAGAGGCTTTATTAGCTTGGACAGGTAATACAACTTCTTATTATGATTTCTTAAAAGGTTTTGCTGCTACATCTTTAGCAGGAAAATCATGGAATCAAGCAGTACATGATGGTTTTGTAGTTACTGAGACATCTGCATTAACTGCTAATGTGAGTAATGCAAACACTGCTGCAACAACTTTAGCACAAGCTAAGTCTTCAAATTTTGATTTAGTTTTATATTCTAAAGTGGGAATGGGAGATGGTCAACAAGCAAATAACCCATGGTTACAAGAATTTCCAGATCCAATTACAAGAGTATCTTGGGATAACTATGTTACTATTTCAAAAGCTGATGCTGATAAATTAGAATTAAAAAACTGGAATGTTGCAAACGGAGGTTTAAACGGAAGTTATGCTACAATTAAAGTTGGAAATGCTACTTTAGAAAATGTGCCTGTAATTGTTCAACCAGGTCAAGCAAAAGGAACTTTAGGGTTGGCTTTTGGTTATGGTAAAAAATTAGGATTGAAAGAAGAAATGCAAGTTGGTGTTAATGCTTATGCTTTATATGCAAACTTAAATGCAAATCAATCAGCAACTATTACACTTGCAGAAGGTGAACATGAATTTGCTTGTGTTCAATTACAAAAAACATTGATGGGTAGAGGTGATATCATTAAAGATACAACTTTAACCATTTTTAATACTGCTGAATCTAAAGTTTGGAACCCAGTTCCAATGGTATCTTTAGATCACAAACCAACAGAAGCAACAGAAGTTGATTTATGGGATTCTTTTGATAGATCAATAGGTCACCACTTCAATTTATCTATCGATTTAAATGCTTGTACAGGTTGTGGGGCTTGCGTTATCGCTTGTCACGCTGAAAATAATGTACCTGTTGTTGGAAAATCTGAAGTTAGAAGAAGTAGAGATATGCACTGGTTGCGTATCGATAGATATTATTCTTCTCAAGAAACATTTGCAGGTGATATCGTTGTAAAAGAAGGAGCTTCTGGTTTAATGGATTCAATCGATACTTTTGCAGGTATGGAAGATCCATCAGAAAATCCACAAGTTGCTTTCCAACCTGTAATGTGTCAACACTGTAACCACGCTCCTTGTGAGACGGTTTGTCCAGTTGCTGCAACATCACATGGAAGAGAAGGTCAAAACCATATGGCTTACAATAGATGTGTTGGTACACGTTACTGCGCAAACAACTGTCCATATAAAGTAAGACGTTTTAACTGGTTTTTATATAACAAAAACAGTGAGTTCGATTACCACATGAATGATGATTTAGGTCGTATGGTAATTAATCCTGATGTGAATGTACGTTCTCGTGGGGTTATGGAAAAATGTTCAATGTGTATCCAAATGACTCAGGCTGTTAAGTTAAAAGCGAAACGTGAAGGTAGAGTAGTTGGTAAAGATGAATTCCAAACAGCTTGTTCTGCTGCATGTACTAGTGGAGCTATGAAATTTGGAGATATTAACGATTCTGAATCTGATGTTGCTAAATTAGTAGAAGATGAAAGAATGTATCATTTATTAGAGCACATCGGAACAAAACCAAACGTGATGTATCACGTAAAAGTTAGAAACGATAAATAAGTATTAATTAATAGAAACAATATAAAGGATTATGTCGTCTCATTACGAAGCACCCATTAGAAAACCTTTAGTAGTAGGAAGTAAATCTTACCACGATGTA
Source organism: Flavobacterium sp. N2820 (assembly GCF_025947285.1). Lineage (NCBI taxonomy): Bacteria > Pseudomonadati > Bacteroidota > Flavobacteriia > Flavobacteriales > Flavobacteriaceae > Flavobacterium > Flavobacterium sp. N2820. The sequence continues at coordinate 2,720,751 of NZ_CP110008.1, forward strand.
ACGGTAGATGTTGCAAGACCTGTAGAAGGTAGAGCAAACAAACTATGGTGGACAGTATTTTCAATCGCATTAGCCGCTTTCCTATGGGGATTAGGTTGTATGATTTATACGGTAACCACTGGTATTGGAACATGGGGATTAAATAAAACAGTTGGCTGGGCTTGGGATATCACCAATTTCGTTTGGTGGGTAGGTATCGGTCACGCCGGAACACTTATCTCTGCAGTATTATTATTATTCCGTCAAAAATGGAGAATGGCCATTAACCGTTCTGCAGAAGCAATGACGATTTTCTCTGTAATGCAAGCAGGTTTATTCCCAATTATTCACATGGGTCGACCATGGTTAGGATACTGGGTATTACCAATTCCAAATCAATTCGGATCATTATGGGTGAATTTTAACTCACCATTATTATGGGACGTATTCGCAATTTCTACTTATTTATCAGTATCATTAGTTTTCTGGTGGACTGGTTTGTTACCTGACTTTGCTATGTTACGAGATAGAGCTGTAACACCTTTTACAAAAAGAGTGTATTCTATTCTTTCTTTTGGATGGTCTGGTAGAGCTAAAGACTGGCAACGTTTTGAAGAGGTTTCTCTTGTATTGGCTGGTTTAGCAACTCCTCTTGTACTTTCTGTACACACTATTGTATCCTTTGACTTTGCTACTTCTGTAATCCCAGGATGGCATACAACAATCTTACCTCCATACTTCGTTGCTGGAGCGATTTTCTCAGGATTTGCAATGGTAAATACTTTACTTATTATCATGAGAAAAGTATCTAATTTAGAAGATTATATCACAGTACAACATATTGAATTAATGAACATTGTAATCATGATTACTGGTTCTATCGTAGGTTGTGCCTATATTACAGAGTTATTCGTAGCTTGGTATTCTGGAGTTGAGTATGAACAATACGCATTCTTAAACAGAGCAACTGGTCCTTACTGGTGGTCATACTGGTTAATGATGACGTGTAACGTAATTTCTCCTCAAGTTATGTGGTCTAAGAAAATTAGAACCAATATTATGGCGTCTTTCATTATCTCTATCGTGGTTAACGTAGGTATGTGGTTTGAGCGTTTTGTAATTATCGTAACTTCATTACATAGAGATTATTTACCATCTTCATGGACAATGTTCCAACCAACTTTTGTTGATGCTGGTATTTATATTGGAACTATCGGATTCTTCTTCGTATTATTTTTATTATATTCTAGAAGTTTCCCTGTAATTGCTCAGGCAGAGGTTAAAACAATCTTAAAAGGTTCTGGAGATAATTACAAGAGAGAAAGAGAACAACACGGACATAATCATTCAGATAATCATTAATATCATGAGTAATAAAGTAATACACGCTATATATAATGATGATGATGTTTTAATGGATGCTGTTAAACAAACAAGAGCAGCTCATCATCATATTGAAGAAATTTATACACCTTTCCCTGTTCATGGTTTGGACAAAGCTATGGGATTGGCTCCTACAAGAATTGCAATTTGTGCCTTTTTGTATGGTTTAGTTGGACTTTCTGTTGCTACATGGATGATGAATTTTATCATGATTCAAGATTGGCCACAAGATATTGGTGGTAAACCAAGTTTTAATTATATTGACAACATGCCAGCATTCGTGCCAATTATGTTCGAATTAACAGTATTTTTTGCAGCCCATTTAATGGTAATTACTTTTTATATGAGAAGTAAATTATGGCCATTCAAACAAGCAGAAAATCCTGATGTTAGAACTACTGATGATCATTTCTTGATGGAAGTTGGTATTCATGGTAATGAAGAAGAATTAATTTCTTTCTTTACTAACACTGGAGCAGTTGAAGTAAAAGTAGTAGATAAGCATTAATAGATAGTTATGAAAAGTTTATATAAAATAGTAGCAGTTGTAGGTTTGTCTTTCATGGCAACTTCATGTTTCGATAAAGCAAAACCTAACTATCAGTTTTTTCCAAACATGTATGAAGCAGTTTCTTATGAAACGTATTCAGAACACAGTGTTTTTAAAGGAGGAGTAGAAGCGCAAGTTCCTGCAAAAGGTTCTATTAAAAGAGGTTTTGTTCCTTACGAAATTCCTAATACACCAGAAGGTTATGCTTTAGCAAAAGCCTCATTAAAATCTCCTTTAGATTCATTAAGCTTAAATCCTGATAAAGCAAAAGAATTGTACACTGTTTATTGTGCAATTTGCCACGGAGATAAAGGTGACGGAAAAGGAAATTTAGTAGTTAAAGAAAAATTTCTTGGCGTACCAAGTTATAAAGATAGAGAAATTACAGACGGAAGTATTTTTCACGTAGTAACTTATGGATTAAATTCTATGGGTTCTCACGCAAACCAATTGTCTCAAGAAGAAAGATGGCAAGTTGCGGATTACGTTTTAAAATTAAAAGCTGGATTATAATAATAAAACCTTTTGAAAATAATAGATATGTACACGTTTTCAAGTAAATTAAAAACATTTTCATTCGTCCTAATGATTTTAGGTGCTATTGGTATTGGAGTTGGTTTTTGGCAAGCTCCTAAAACTATTGAAGATGTTGAAAAAATATTAGCAGATAGTCACCATGGTCATGAAGCTGCTCATGTAGAAAAAGTTGCTCATGATGCAGAAGCACATGCTGTTACAGAGCCTGCTCATAGCGAAGTTGCTGTTGTAGATTCTACAAAAGCTATCGTTACAGATTCAGTTCATGCTACACATGAAGCTGTTGATTCTACTGCTGTTGCAGTTGCTCCAGTTGCAGACAACCATGATACGCACAAAAAAGAAACAGTTGCTCACGAAGCAGATCACGATAAAGAACATGCTGAACACGTTTTTCATCAATTGCAAAACAAGCCTTGGGCTGCTTTGTATGTTGCATGTATTTTCTTCATGTTAATATCAGTTGGGGTTTTAGCTTTTTATGCCATTCAATATGCTGCTCAAGCAGGTTGGTCTCCAATTTTGTTTAGAGTAATGGAAGGTATTACCTCGTATTTATTACCAGGTTCTATTATTTTCTTTATTTTATTAGTTGCTGCTGGAATGCATTGGGGTCACAATCATCTTTTTGTTTGGATGGATGCAGATGTCATAAATCCAGAATCGGTTAAATTTGATAAACTTATTTTTCTTAAAAAAGGATGGTTAAGTGTTGGAAGATTTTTAGCTACTGCTGCAATTATTTTAGTGGTATGGAATTGGGTTCGTTTCAAATTCAGACAAAACTCAATTGCACAAGATACAGCTACTGACAACGCACCATACAAGAAAAACTTCAAATTAGCAGCTTTCTTTTTAGTGTTTTTCATCGTTTCTGAGTCTATTATGTCTTGGGACTGGATTATGTCTGTTGATCCACACTGGTATAGTACTTTGTTTGGATGGTATGTATTCGCTAGTTTCTTTGTAAGTGGAATTACTGTTATTGCAATGATTACTTTATACTTAAAATCTAAAGGATATTTAGAGCATGTAAATACAAGTCATATTCATGATTTAGCTAAATTTATGTTTGGTATTAGTATTTTCTGGACCTATTTATGGTTCTCTCAATTCATGTTAATTTGGTATTCAAATATTCCTGAAGAAGTTACTTATTTCGTTACAAGAATTGAACACTATAAATTGCCTTTCTTTGGAATGTTAGCCTTAAACTTTATTTTCCCATTGTTAATCTTAATCAATACTGATTTCAAACGTTTAACTTGGATTGTAGTTATGGCTGGTGTAGTAATCCTATTTGGTCACTATATTGACTTTTTCAATATGATTATGCCTGCAACAGTAGGTGATCAATGGTTTATCGGTATTCCAGAAATCGGTTCTTTAGCATTCTTCCTAGGATTATTTATATTTGTTGTATTTAGTGCGCTTACAAAAGCACCAATTGAACCAAAAGGAAATCCTTTCATTGAAGAAAGTAAACATTTTCATTATTAATAGTTAAAAAGAAATATAAAATGACAAGTTTCTTGGTATTTACAGTTTTAGTTTTAATCGGAATTGCCGTATGGCAGTTAACTAAAATCTTTGATTTAACACAAGTTGGTGGTGTTGCTGATGATTCAGAAATTGCTAACGATAAAGATAATAGTGTTAATGGTTACTTAATGTTTGCATTTGTGGGTTTCATTTATGTTTTCACAATATATTCATTATATGCTTGGGGAGATTTAGTTTTAGGAACTCCAGCTTCTGAACACGGAAAAGACGTAGATAGTTTAATGGCTATTTCTATGGCGTTAATTTTCTTTGTTCAAACAATCACACAGTTTTTATTACATTATTTTGCTTTTAAATACAGAGGTAAAGAAGGACAAAAAGCTTTATACTTTGCAGATAATAATAAATTAGAGGCTATTTGGACCATTATTCCTGTTATCGTTTTAGCTGGTTTGATTTTGTATGGTTTATATACTTGGAACAACATTATGTTTGTTGACGAAGAAGATAAGCAAGATGCAATAGTTATTGAATTATATGCTAAACAATTTGGATGGGAAGCACGTTATGCTGGTGACGATAAAACATTAGGAAAAGCTAACGTAAGATTAATTGAAGGCATTAATACTTTAGGAGTTGATTTAGCTGACCCAGCTGCTCAAGATGATAAAGTTGTCACAGAATTACACTTACCAGTAGGTAAAAAAGTGATTTTTAAAATGCGTTCTCAAGATGTTTTACACTCAGCTTACATGCCTCACTTTAGAGCGCAAATGAACTGTGTTCCTGGAATGATTACTCAATTTTCATTTACTCCAACAGTTACAACTGCTGATATGAGAAATGATGTTGCAATTATAGCTAAGGTTGATAAAATCAATAAAATTAGATCTAAAAACAGTAAAAAAATTGTAGCTGAAGGCGGAACCGCTCTAGATACATACACTTTCGATTATTTGTTATTGTGTAATAAAATTTGTGGAGCATCTCATTACAACATGCAAATGAAAATTGTTGTTGATACACCATCAGATTTTAAAAAATGGTTAAATGAAAAACCTACATTAGCTCAACAATGGAAAGAAGCTAATGCTCCTGCTCCTGTAGCAGCTCCAGTTTCATCTCCTGCTGTTGCAGTTGATACAACTAAAGTTTTAGCTCAAGTTATTAAATAAGTTATTTTATATTAAATATAATAGAATTAGTATGTCACACGATCACGGTCATCATAAAGAAACTTTCATTACTAAATATATTTTTAGTTTGGATCACAAAATGATAGCGAAACAATACCTTATTTCAGGTTTATTGATGGGTATTGTTGGAGTTGTTTTATCTTTATTCTTCCGTATGCAAATTGCATGGCCAGAAGAATCTTTCGAAATTTTCAAAGTATTCTTAGGAGATAATTTCGCACCTGATGGAGTAATGCGTAATGATATTTACCTTGCTTTGGTAACAATCCATGGAACTATCATGGTATTCTTTGTACTTACTGCTGGTTTGAGTGGTACATTTAGTAACTTATTAATTCCTTTACAAATTGGAGCTCGTGATATGGCTTCCGGATTTATGAACATGTTGTCTTTCTGGATGTTCTTCATCTCTTGTGTTATCATGATTAGTTCATTATTTGTTGAATCTGGACCTGCCTCTGCTGGTTGGACAATTTATCCTCCTTTAAGTGCTTTACCTCAAGCGATACCTGGTTCTGGTTTAGGTATGACTTTATGGTTATCTTCTATGGCTATTTTCATTGCATCATCATTAATGGGTTCTTTGAATTACGTAGTTACAGTAATTAACATGAGAACTAAAGGAATGACAATGACTAGATTACCATTAACTGTATGGGCTTTCTTCGTAACAGCTATCATTGGTATCGTGTCTTTTCCAGTATTATTCTCAGCAGCATTGTTATTAATTTTCGATAGAAGTTTTGGAACATCATTCTTCTTATCAGATATTTTCATTCAAGGTGAAGTTTTACATTACCAAGGGGGTTCTCCAGTATTATTCGAACACTTATTTTGGTTCTTAGGTCACCCTGAAGTTTACATCGTATTATTACCTGCTTTAGGTATTACTTCTGAAATTATTGCTACAAACTCTAGAAAACCAATTTTTGGTTACCGTGCAATGATTGCTTCTATCTTAGCAATTGCTTTCTTGTCAACTATTGTTTGGGGTCACCACATGTTCGTATCAGGTATGAATCCTTTCTTAGGTTCGGTATTTACTTTTACAACGTTATTGATTGCAATTCCATCAGCGGTAAAAGCATTCAATTACATTACAACTCTTTGGAAAGGTAATCTTCAGTTAAACCCTGCAATGTTATTCTCAATCGGATTAGTTTCTACTTTCATTACTGGAGGTTTAACAGGTATTATTCTTGGAGATTCAACTTTAGATATTAACGTTCACGATACATATTTCGTAGTAGCTCACTTCCACTTGGTAATGGGTATCTCTGCACTTTACGGATTCTTTGCTGGTGTTTACCACTGGTTCCCTAAAATGTTTGGTAGAATGATGAACAAAAACTTAGGTTATGTTCACTTCTGGGTAACTGCTATTTGTGCTTACGGAGTTTTCTTCCCAATGCACTTTATTGGAATGGCTGGTTTACCTAGACGTTATTATACAAATTCGGCTTTCCCATTATTTGACGAGTTAGCTGATGTGAATGTTTTAATTACGATTTTTGCTATTGTTGGAGCTGCATTCCAAATTGTTTTCTTCTGGAACTTCTTCTATAGTATTTTCTACGGTAAGAAAGCAACTCAAAACCCATGGAGATCTAATACTTTAGAATGGACTACACCAGTAGAACATATTCACGGGAACTGGCCTGGAGAAATTCCTGAAGTACACAGATGGCCTTATGATTATAGTAAACCAGGTCATGATGAAGACTTCGTTACGCAAATCACACCAATGAAAGAAGGAGAAGAAGTTTTACATCACTAAGATTTTTTCCACAATATACAAACCTCTCCAATCGGAGAGGTTTTTGTTTTATAACTTTACTTATCTTTGCTTTTATGAATGATAATTTGAATCCCAATATAGAATCCTATTCTCCGCAAGATATTGATATCGAAAAGGCATTACGTCCACTAAGTTTCGATGATTTTGCCGGACAAGATCAAGTGTTAGAAAATCTAATTGTTTTTGTTCAAGCAGCAAATTTGCGTAAAGAAGCCTTAGACCATACTTTGTTTCACGGCCCTCCTGGTTTGGGGAAAACAACGTTGGCAAACATCTTGGCAAACGAGTTAGGAGTTGGAATTAAAATTACTTCTGGACCTGTTTTGGATAAACCCGGCGATTTAGCGGGATTATTGACAAATTTGGAAGAAAGGGATGTTTTATTTATTGATGAAATTCACCGTTTAAGTCCAATTGTTGAAGAATATTTATATTCTGCAATGGAAGATTTCAAGATTGATATCATGATTGAATCGGGTCCAAATGCAAGAACAGTTCAAATCAACTTGAATCCGTTTACTTTAGTTGGGGCCACCACTCGTTCTGGATTATTAACTGCACCAATGCGTGCTCGTTTCGGAATTCAAAGCAGATTACAATATTATAATACCGAATTATTAACAACAATTGTGCAACGTAGTTCTTCTATTTTAAAAATGCCTATAACTATGGAAGCGGCAATTGAAATCGCAGGGAGAAGTAGAGGAACACCTCGTATAGCCAATGCTTTGTTACGTCGTGTGCGCGATTTTGCTCAAATCAAAGGAAACGGAAAAATCGATATCGAAATTGCAAAATTTGCACTAAAAGCACTTAATGTAGATGCACACGGTTTAGATGAAATGGATAATAAAATCTTATTAACCATAATCGAAAAATTCAAAGGTGGACCAGTTGGATTATCAACCTTGGCAACCGCAGTTTCTGAAAGTGGTGAAACCATTGAAGAAGTGTACGAACCTTTCTTAATTCAAGAAGGCTTCATTATGCGAACCCCAAGAGGAAGAGAAGTAACCGAAAAAGCATACAAACATTTGGGAAAAATTAAAAATAATATTCAAGGAGGACTTTTTTAGTTTGATTGACAAGAAAGAAAAATATACACAGTTGATAAAAGCCGAATCCAAAAGACTCGGCTTTCTCTCTTGCGGTATTTCCAAAGCTGGTTATCTGGAAGAAGAAGCGCCTCGTTTAGAAAATTGGTTAAATAATCAAATGAATGGTCAAATGAGTTACATGGAAAATCATTTTGACAAACGTTTGAATCCAACTTTATTAGTAGATGATGCTAAAAGTGTGATTTCGTTATTATTGAATTATTATCCTTCCGAACTTCAAAATGAAGATTCGTATAAGATTTCCAAATATGCTTACGGGCAAGATTACCATCATATCATAAAAGAGAAATTAAAGGAATTGTTACATTTCATTCAAACCGAAATTGGCGAACTTTCTGGAAGAGCTTTTGTAGATTCGGCACCGGTTTTAGACAAAGCTTGGGCGGCAAAAAGTGGCTTGGGTTGGGTTGGAAAAAACAGCAATCTCATCACCCAAAAAGTCGGATCATTCTATTTTATTGCCGAATTAATCGTGGATTTGGAATTAGATTATGATACGCCAACAACAGACCATTGTGGTTCTTGCACTGCTTGTTTGGATGCTTGTCCCACGGATGCTATTGTGGCTCCGTATGTTGTGGATGGAAGCAAATGTATTTCGTATTTCACTATCGAATTGAAAGATAATTTACCACAAGAAATGAAAGGTAAATTTGACGATTGGATGTTTGGTTGCGATGTATGCCAAGATGTTTGTCCGTGGAATCGATTTTCAAAACCACATAATGAACCTCTTTTTCAAACGAATTCGGATATTTTAAATTTCTCAAAATCCGATTGGGAAGAAATTACGGTGGATACATTTCAAAAAGTATTTAAAAATTCAGCCGTGAAGCGAACCAAATATGAAGGCTTACTTCGTACTATTAATTTTTTGAAGAAATAAAATTGTATAGCGCTTTTCAGACAAAAATGTTTCCCATCAAAAAACTTTGACGTAGCTTTGAGAGGTATTAAAAAGAAAAATTAAATCTAAAATAAAATTATATGGCATCTGGATTTTTCGCAATCTTAGACGATATCGCTGCATTAATGGATGATGTAGCAATGACAAGTAAATTAGCAACCAAAAAAACTGCAGGAATTTTAGGAGATGATTTGGCAGTTAATGCCGAAAAAGCGACTGGATTTTTAGCTTCAAGAGAAATTCCGGTACTGTGGGCGATTACAAAAGGATCGTTTATCAATAAATTGATTATTCTACCGGTAGTTTTTGTTTTAAATTGGCTGTATCCGCCAGCCATTAAAGCGGCTTTAATCATCGGAGGAGTTTACTTAGCCTATGAAGGTGTGGAGAAAATTATCGAATACTTTTTTCATCGTGCTAAAAAAGGCGAAGAAGTTATCAAAGAAAGTAAATTGGAAGAAAACGCTGAACATTCTGAAAAAGCAAAAGTAAGTTCGGCAATTAAAACGGATTTTATTCTTTCGCTTGAAATTGTCATCATCGCTTTAGGAACGGCAATGGAAAAAGAACATCCGCTAATTACCCAAATTTTGAGTGTAACTTTTGTCGCAATTATTGCCACTATTGGAGTTTATGGAATTGTAGCTTTAATTGTAAGAATGGACGATGCAGGATTTTATTTAATGAAAAAAGGCAATAATAAAGGGTTTTTATCTAATCTAGGTAGCGTTTTAATCAAAGCCTTGCCATTGGTTATCAAATTTTTGGCTGTCGTAGGAACTATTGCACTTATTTTAGTTTCAGGAGGTATTTTTCTTCATAATATTGAATATGTTCATCATGTAGTGCCACAAAATATTCCTTCAATTGTAGCAGAATTTGGCGTTGGAATAGCATTCGGATTGGTAGCTGTTTTGTTGGTGATGGTTTTTAAGAAGGTGAAGGGTTTAATTCAAGGGTAGTTTATTTTTAAGATATAAATTATGAAAAAACAGGTGCTTTATTTAATATTCATTATTATATTGACTGGTTGTAAAAATGAAAACAGCGGAAATAATCAATTATTTGTTTCTAAATCGCTTGATAGTATTCTAAATGAATATGTTAAAATTAATAAATTAAGACAGAAAATAGACAACGACAGCTTTTACTTATCTAAACAATCTTACGAAATATCATTTTTTGAGAAAGAATATGATACCATTGCTATTATAGGAAGAATTCCTTTTTATGCTACTGATTTTTTTGCAGAGAATAGTTTTGAAAGAATAGAAAGGAGATTAGGATTAAAAAGATTAGAGTTAATACAAAACCCTATTTATATGGGTAGCTTCCAATATAAAAATAATCCTGTACATATTTATGATGTTAGAGATAAGGTTGGAAAGAAGGAATATTTTTTTGATAATTTAAAGACTGAAGATTTTAAAGAGTATTATATTAAAGAAGAATTTATTGGAGATACTATGGCTTCGTTTTGGATTTATAAAATAAAAAACAAAAAATTTATATTAGAAAAGAAGACAAAACCTTATGTTTACCAATAGTTTATTTGATTTCTAAAGATTAATGGGAAGTGTGTTACTTTCCAAAATTTTTAAATGACCTAAAGTCAATATTACCTAAATCATTAATTGATTTATTTTTTCAAAAGAATGCCAAAATAATTTCTCATTTTATGCGCATACTACTATATTTGTAAGTTAGTAAAATAAAAAACCATGCATAAAGATAGTAAACGTAGAGAAGCCTTATTATATCACGCAAAACCAACACCTGGAAAAATTCAGGTTGTTCCTACAAAAAAGTATGCCACACAACGAGATTTAGCTTTGGCTTATTCTCCAGGAGTAGCAGAACCTTGTTTAGAAATTGAAAAAGACGTTAACAACGTTTATAAATATACCGCAAAAGGAAATTTAGTTGCTGTAATATCAAACGGAACCGCAGTTTTAGGTTTGGGAGATATTGGTCCAGAAGCTTCTAAACCCGTAATGGAAGGAAAAGGGTTGTTGTTCAAAATCTTCGCCGATATTGATGTTTTTGATATCGAAGTGGGAACAAAAGACATCGAAGAATTCATTGCAACGGTAAAAAATATTTCTCCCACTTTTGGAGGAATTAACTTGGAAGACATCAAAGCGCCAGAATCTTTTGAAATTGAAAAACGTTTGGTGGAAGAATTGAATATTCCAGTAATGCACGATGACCAGCACGGAACCGCGATTATTTCATCAGCAGCTTTATTGAATGCAGTAGAATTAGCAGGCAAGAAAATGGAAGAAGTTACGATGGTAATTTCTGGGGCAGGTTCTGCAGCCATTGCTTGTGCTAATTTGTATGTGTCTTTTGGTGTAAAACCAGAAAACGTGGTAATGTTCAACAGTAAAGGTGCTTTACGAAAAGACGATCCAAAAATTTCCGACATGCAACGTGTGTATGCTACAGATAAACATTTTGACGATTTAGCACATGCTATGAAAGGGGCTGATGTTTTTGTAGGATTGTCAACAGGAGATATTGTTACACCTGATATGTTATTAGGAATGGCAGATAATCCAATTGTGTTTGCTATGGCAAATCCAACTCCGGAAATTAATTATGATTTAGCAATCGCTACACGAAAAGATATTATTATGGCAACGGGTCGTTCAGACCATCCTAATCAGGTAAATAATGTGCTTGGTTTTCCATTCATTTTTAGAGGCGCTTTAGACGTTAGAGCGACTAAAATTAATGAGGACATGAAAAAAGCTGCCGTAGTTGCCTTGGCTAATTTAGCAAAAGCATCTGTTCCGGAGCAAGTAAATATAGCTTATGGCGAAACCAAATTAACGTTTGGTCGTGATTATATTATTCCAAAACCATTTGATCCAAGATTAATTGCCGAAGTGCCACCAGCAGTTGCAAAAGCAGCAATGGAATCAGGAGTAGCATTAGCACCCATTACCGATTGGGAAAAATATAAAGATGATTTATTAGAACGAATGGGTTCTGATAACAAGATGATTCGTTTGTTAACTAACAGAGCTAGAACGAGTCCAAAACGCATTATTTTTGCTGAAGCTGATCAAATTGATGTCTTAAAAGCGGCTCAAATAGTTCATGAAGAAGGTATTGGTTTCCCAATTTTATTAGGAAATAAAGAAATTATATTAGAATTAAAAGAAGAAATTGGTTTTGATATTGATGTGCCTATTTTTGATCCAAAAACAAAAGAATCTGAAGCAAAACGCTTAGAATATGCTAACCATTTTTGGCAAACTAGAAAACGTAAAGGTGTTACGTTATATGAAGCTGAAAAATGGATGCGTGAGCGTAATTATTTTGGTTTAATGATGGTAAATACTGGTGAAGCAGATGCAATGGTTACAGGGCATTCAAGAAGCTATCCTTCAACGATTAAGCCAGTTATGCAATTGATTGAAAAAGCGCCAGGCGTTTCTAAAATTGCCACAACCAATATGATGATGACATCAAGAGGTCCAATTTTCTTGTCGGATACCGCAATTAATCCAAATCCAACAGCTGATGATTTAGCAAGAATTGCTTTAATGACAGCTAAAACAGTTAGAATGTTTGGGATGGAACCAGTTATTGCAATGGTTTCTTTTTCAAATTTTGGTTCGTCTCACAATGAAGGTCCAAATAAAGTAAGACAAGCTGTAGCCTATTTGCATGAAAATTTTCCTGATTTAATTGTTGACGGAGAAATTCAAACCGATTTTGCATTGAATCCAGAAATGCTAAAAAGTAAATTTCCTTTTTCTAAATTGGTAAATAAAAAAGTAAATACACTTATTTTTCCTAATTTAGACGCTGCAAATATTACCTATAAATTATTAAAAGAATTGAATAAGTCAGAATCTATCGGGCCAATAATTCTAGGATTAGACAAACCTGTACACGTGTTTCAATTAGGTGCAAGTGTTGAGGAAATGGTAAATATGGCAGCGGTAGCTGTAGTAGATGCTCAAGAAAAAGGAAAGAAGTTAATAAAATAATAAGATAAGATGATAGCGCACATCCAAGGAAGATTAGTTGAAAAAACACCAACCGAAGTAATCATTGATTGCAATGGTGTGGGCTATCATATTAATATATCTTTACATACTTTTTCATTATTACCCGATTCTGAAAGTTTAAAATTATTCACTTTTTTACAAATAAAAGAAGATGCACATACCTTGTATGGGTTTGTAGAAAAACAAGAGCGTGAATTATTCAAATTATTACTTTCCGTTTCAGGAGTTGGTGCTAGTACAGCTAGAACTATGCTCTCTTCATTAGCTCCAAGTCAAATAATTCAAGCAATTGCTTCAAACGATGTGGGAACCATGCAATCTATGAAAGGAATTGGAGCAAAAACAGCGCAACGAATTATTCTTGACTTGAAAGAAAAAGTGTTAAAAGTGTACAATTTAGATGAAGTTTCAGTAATTGAAAGCAATACAAATAAAGATGAAGCGTTATCTGCTTTAGAAGTTTTAGGTTTTGCCAGAAAAGCAGCTGAAAAAGTTATTGATAAGATAATTAGAGAAACCCCAAATGCCTCTGTAGAAAACTTAATAAAACAAGCTTTAAAAAATTTATAAAACTTGGAAAAAACAGCAACAAAAGCAATAGGTAATATAAAATATAGTCTTGCATTCATCGTAATGTTGTTTTCTTTTTCACTACAGGCTCAAGTAGATGATGAGGAGCAAGATACTTTGCAAACCGGTGTTGATTTAGGTACCATAAAATTACCAAATCCCATAAGTATAGCTGAATTATATACTTACAATTCAGCAACAGATAGATATATTTATACCAATACAGTTGGTGATTTTAATATTAAATATCCTTTGATTCTTACGCCAAAGCAATATCAAGAATTAATACTTCGTGAAGAAATGCGAAAGTATTATCAACAGAAGTCAGCAGCTATTGATGGTCAAAAAGCAGGTTCTGATGCTGCTAAAAAAGACTTATTGCCAAAATATTATGTAAATTCAAAATTTTTCGAAAGCATTTTTGGAAGTAATACAATAGATGTAAAACCAACAGGAACAGTAGACTTAGACTTAGGAGTAAGATTTACAAAGCAAGACAACCCCGCTTTTTCACCTAGAAATAGAACAACAACAAGTTTTGATTTTGATCAAAGAATTAGTGTTGGTTTACAAGGTAAAGTTGGAACACGCTTGAATGTTAATATTAATTATGATACACAATCTACTTTTGCTTTTCAAAATTTAATTAAATTAGAATACGCTCCAACAGAAGATGATATCATCCAAAAAATTGAAGTAGGAAATGTTAGTTTTCCACTTTCAAATTCTTTAGTTCGAGGTGCGCAAAGTTTGTTTGGTGTCAAAGCTCAACTACAATTTGGTAAAACAACATTTACAGGTGTTTTCTCGGAACAAAAATCACAAACAAAATCTGTAACTTCTCAAGGAGGAGGAACACTTCAAGATTTTGAAATGTTTGCCTTGGATTATGATGCTGATAGACACTATTTTTTATCACAATATTTTAGAGATCGTTATGATAAAGCTTTAGAAACTTATCCATATATTAATTCACGCGTACAAATTACTCGAATTGAGGTTTGGGTAACGAATAAACAAAATAGAGTTAGTACAACCGAAAATAATTTAAGAAATATTGTGGCGCTTCAAGATTTAGGAGAGTCGCAGCTTTTTGGTTCACCAGACGATGAAGTTGTCGGTGTAGCAGATCCTGGTTTTTTTAATGTTTCTCCAGATTCTCCATCTAATAATGCTAATAATAAATTTGATCCAAATAATATTGGAAGTAATTTTTTAAACAGCAGTATAAGAGACGTTTCAACAGCGCTGAATGGTTTCAATAACGCAGGAATGGCGGAAGGGATAGACTTTGCAAAACTTGAAAATGCTAGGAAATTATCTGCCTCAGAATATACTTTTCACACTCAATTGGGTTATCTTTCGTTAAACCAAAAATTAACTAATGATGAAGTATTAGCAGTTGCTTATCAATATACTATTGGAGATCAAGTATATCAAGTAGGAGAATTTGGTACCGATGGAGTTGATGCAACAAATGTTGATTCAGGAGGAGTACCTTCTTCTCAAGCATTATTGCTAAAAATGTTGAAATCTAACTTGGTTGTTGTAAGTGAGCCAGCTTGGGATTTAATGATGAAAAATATTTATCAAATTCCTGGAGGTTATCAATTGCAACAAGAAGATTTTAAATTTAATATTTTATATACGGATCCATCTCCTTTGAATTATATTACTGAAGCTGGAGTAGATCCGCTGCCTGCTGATGTTCAAGAAACACCGTTATTAAAAGTGTTTAATGTAGATAAATTAAACTACACCAACGATCCTCAAGAAGGAGGAGATGGTTTTTTTGATTTTATCGAAGGGCAAACAGTAGACACGCAAAAGGGAAGAATTATTTTTACAACCGTAGAGCCATTTGGAGAACATTTATTTGAAAAATTAAGACTAAATGCCTCGGAGGATTATGATGGAACAATTTATAACACGAATCAAACAAAGTACGTTTTTAGAAATTTATATAAAACTACGCAAGCAGCAGCTTTACAAGAAAGTGCAAAAAATAAATTCCAATTAAAAGGTCGTTTTAAATCAATGGGGGGCGACGGTATTTCTATAGGAGCTTTCAATGTGCCTCAAGGTTCAGTTGTGGTTACTGCTGGCGGAAGAATCTTGGTTGAAGGGGTAGATTATACGGTTAATTACCAATTAGGGAAAGTAAATATTATTGACCCTTCGTTGCAAGCTTCAAATACACCAATTGAGGTTTCTGTTGAAAATAATTCAGTATTTGGACAACAAACAAGAAGATTTTGGGGTATTAATGTGGAACATAAATTCAATGAAAAATTTCTGGTAGGAGCCACATTTTTAAACATGTCTGAACGACCATTTACAACAAAATCGAATTATGGTCAAGAGTCTGTTAATAATTCTATTTTTGGATTGAATACTAATTTTTCAACTGAGGTTCCATTTTTAACTCGATTAGTAAATAAATTACCAAACATTGATACGGATGTTCCTTCAAATATATCGTTTAGAGGTGAGTTTGCTTACCTAAAACCTGGTGCGTCTAAAACGGATCAATTTAATGGTGAAGCAACAACTTATATTGATGATTTCGAGGGTTCTCAATCAACCATAGATATGCGCTCTCCTTTATCATGGAGTTTAGCTAGTGTGCCTTTGGAAGAAAATTTTGATGGTGATCCGACTTCAAATGAACCGCCGGTAGATGTGTTAAGTATTGGTTACAAAAGAGCCAAAATGTCTTGGTATTCTATTGACCCAATTTTTTATACACAACCGCCAGGAGGAATCTCAGACGATGATTTATCATTTAATAAAACCCGACGCGTTTTTAGTAGAGAATTATACCCAGTTACCGATATAGCTCAAGGACAAACTAACGTTATAAGTACTTTAGATTTAACGTATTTTCCAAAAGATAGAGGGCCTTATAATTTTAATCCAGCTTTAGCAACTACCAATCAATTTAGCGACACAGATGCTCCAGATAATTGGGCAGGAATCATGCGAGCGATTAATTCAACAAATTTTGAACAATCGAACGTTGAATACATACAATTTTGGGTGATGGATCCTTATTACGGTAATCCTGGCGATGTTGCAGATCAAACAAATACAGGTAAAATAGTATTTAATTTAGGTGAAATAGCTGAAGATGTTTTAAGAGATGGTAAAAAATTGTATGAAAACGGACTTCCAGAGGTAGGTTCTGCAAGCCCAACAATTGCAACTCAATGGGGTCAAGTTCCAGCTTCACAATCGTTGATTTATGCCTTTGATACTTCTGAAGCAAATAGAAATGTTCAAGATGCAGGTTTTGATGGTTTATTGGATGCAGATGAAGCAGTAAAATATCCTGATTTTGCAGGACAACCCGACCCGGCAGCCGATAATTATAATTTCTATTTAAATACAGGCGGAAGTGTTGTTGAACGCTACAGAGATTACAACGGTAATCAAGGAAATTCACCTGTAAATGTTACAGATACAAACAGAGGAAACACCACATATCCAGATGTAGAAGATGTTAATCGTGACAACACTATGAACACGATTAATGCCTATTTTAAATTTGAAGTGCCAATTGAATATTATCCTGACGGAGGAGTTCCTGTTGGTCAAAATTACATTGCCGATTTTAGAGAAGATAATAATGTAGACTTACCAAATGGTGAAACAGGTAGAGTACGATGGATTTTATATAAAATTCCAATCCTAGAATTTACCGATGCCAATAAAGTAGGGCCAATTTCTGATTTTCGTTCTATTCGTTTCATGCGAATGTATATGGCTGGATTTAAAGAAGAAGTAACACTTAGATTTGGAGCCCTTGATTTAGTTAGAGGAGAATGGAGAAGATTTACAAGTTCTTTAGATGTTAATGATACTAACGTAGATGATGATGAAACAGGATTTGATGTTGTAGCTTTAAATATTCAAGAAAACGGAAACAGAAGTCCAATAAATTATGTTACTCCACCAGGTGTTGTTCGCGAGCAATTATATAATAATAATACCGTTATCAATCAAAACGAACAATCTCTTTCTTTAAGAGTTTATGATAAATTAGGAGGCTTTGTTAACGGATTAGAAGCTGGAGATTCTAGAGCAGTTTTCAAAAATGTAAATGTGGATATGCGTCAATTTAAAAAGCTTAGAATGTTTTTACATGCAGAAGCTTTGCCATTACCTGGAACGGGAAATCCGCCTGCAGCAGATGGTTTACAAGATGATGAATTAGTAGCTTTTATTAGATTTGGAAACGATTTTACCGAAAACTTTTATCAAGTAGAAATGCCATTAAAAGTTTCTCCATTTACAGCTTCAACTGCAGAAGCAATCTGGCCAGAAGAAAATGAAATAACGGTACCATTAGATTTTTTAACTACATTAAAAATTTTAAAACTTCAAAACAATCCAAACATTGTCGTTGATGCAAATGGTATTGGTTTTATAGAAGAAGAAAATCCAGAAATTGGTTCGTCAAATAATCGATTAACTCTTGGAATTAAAGGAAATCCAAATTTTGGATTAGTTAGAACTTTAATGATTGGGGTTAAAAACAAATCGGGTGATATAAAACGCGGGGAAGTTTGGTTTAACGAACTTCGAATGTCTGACATGGACAACAAAGGAGGCTATGCCGCAATTGCTAATATGGATACTAATCTAGCAGATTTTGCAAATATTTCAGCTACTACAAGAGTTAGTACCATTGGATTTGGCTCCCTAGAACAAGGTCCAAACGAAAGAAGCAGAGAAGATGTTTTTCAATACGATATAGTGACTAATCTAAACCTTGGAAAGCTATTGCCAAAAAAATGGGGAATTACCTTACCATTCAATTATGCGGTGGGAGAAGAAACAATTACGCCAAAATTTGATCCATTTTATCAAGATATTGAGTTGGATAAATTATTAGATATCACTGATGATGCTTCAGAAAGAGCTAATATTGAAAATAGAGCGATAGATTATACAAAGCGAACAAGTATTAATTTTATTGGGGTTAGAAAAGAAAAAAATCCTGAAAAAAAATCTCATTTTTACGATGTAGAAAATCTAACACTTTCTTACTCGCTTAATGAAATGGAGCACCATGATTATGAAATTGAAAGTTTACAAGACAAACAAAACAGAACATCTGTTGATTATGCATATTCATTTAAACCATTAACAGTAGAACCTTTTAAGAATTCTAAAACGCTTAAGAAAAATGGGTATTATAAAATGTTGAGCGATTTCAATTTCAATTTCTTACCAACAAATATCAATTTTAGTTCTACGATTTTACGTCAGTTTAACAAGCAACGTTTTAGATTAGTTGATGTGCAAGGAATTGGACTTGGCGATTTATATCGACGCAATTAT
This sequence comes from Flavobacterium sp. N2820, assembly GCF_025947285.1. Lineage (NCBI taxonomy): Bacteria > Pseudomonadati > Bacteroidota > Flavobacteriia > Flavobacteriales > Flavobacteriaceae > Flavobacterium > Flavobacterium sp. N2820. The sequence goes on from NZ_CP110008.1 coordinate 2,739,663, forward strand.
TTCTTCAATTATCAATATGGCTTTAATTATAACATTACAAAGTCATTGCGTGTAAATTATACTGCATCATCTAATAATATTGTTCGTAATTATTTAGATGAAAATAATTTGCCTATCGACGGACTTGATATTTGGGATGATTATTGGGATATTGGTCAATCGAATCAACACAATCAACAACTAGTTGTAAATTATGATTTGCCAATAAATAAAATTCCAGCATTAGCTTTTATTAAATCAACTTATATTTATACAGGTGATTATAACTGGCAACGTGCTTCTGATGCTTTTTCAACCATTCAAGCTGAAGACGGAACAATTTATGCTTTAGGAAACACCATTCAAAATGCTAGTTCGCATAAATTGAACACAACTTTTACAATGGATATGTTTTACAAATATGTTGGTCTGACAAAAAATAAATCCAATAAATCAAAAAACAAAACAAATAAAGATAAAAAAGAAGCACCAAAGCCAGGACAAAAAGTGGTAGCAGAGAATAAAAATATAAGTACCGAAAGAAATATTTTTGTAAGTGGATTGATTGGTTTAATAACTAGTGTGAAAACAATTCAAACTACTTTTGTACAAAATGAAGGAACAGTTCTTCCAGGGTATCTTCCAGGATTAGGATTTTTTGGTTCTTCAAAACCTACGTTAGGATTTGTTTTTGGAAGTCAAGCAGATGTAAGATATGAAGCGGCTAGAAATGGTTGGTTAACTTCTTTTCCAGAATTTAATCAAAATTTTACACAAGTAAAAAATAAGGAAATGACTTTTACCGCAGAGTTAGAACCTTTTTCAGATTTAAAAATTACTTTGTCAGGCGATAGAAGATATGCGTATAATTTTTCTGAACAGTATGATGTAACTTCAGGACAATATAACTCTCGTTCTCCATATGATTTTGGTAATTTTAATATTTCAACAATATTAATTAAAACAGCTTTTTCTCAAAGTGATGTAAATTTCTCTGAAGCTTTTCAAGATTTTAGAGATAATCGATTAAAAGTTGCAGATAGATTAGCAAATAGTTATTATGGAGGAGCACCTTTTCCAAGAGATGCTGAAGGATATCCAATTGGTTATGGTAAAAATAGTCAACAAGTATTACTGCCTTCCTTTATAGCAGCTTATTCAGGAAAAGATGCTAATAAAGTTTCAACAGGAGTGTTTAGAGATATTCCACTTCCTAATTGGAATGTTAAGTATACAGGTTTAATGCGCTATAAATGGTTTAAAGACAAATTTAAAACGTTCTCTATCCAGCACGGTTACAGAGCAAGTTATAACATCAATGCGTTTCGATCAAATTTAAACACAACTCCAACGGATGTGAATGGTAATTTCTATGCAAATAAATTAATTTCAAATGTGAATTTAGCAGAACAATTCAATCCGTTAGTGAAAGTAGATATGACTTTGAAAAATTCATTCAAAATATTGGCTGAAATTAAAAAAGATAGAACTTTAAACATGAGTTTTGATAACAATTTATTAACTGAAGTTTCAGGAAATGAGTACATAATTGGTTTAGGGTATAGAATTAAAGATGTAACGATTAATTCAGCATTAGCAGACAACGTTTCTGGAGTAATAAAAAGCGATATCAATATAAAAGCTGATTTTTCACTTCGTAAAAACAATACTATTGTTCGTTACTTAGATTATGATAACAATCAATTGGGTGGTGGACAAGATATGTGGTCTATTAAATTAACAGCTGATTATTCTTTCAGTAAAAATTTAACAGCTATATTTTTCTATGATCATCAATTTTCTCAAGCGGTTATTTCAACTTCATTTCCAATAACCAATATAAGATCTGGATTCACATTACGCTATAACTTTGGAAATTAAAAGCTTAAGACCTGTATTTTAGAATGCAGGTTTTTTTATTTCATTTAAAAAAATAACAAAAAACATATTTTACATTTCAATAATTACGATTACATTTGTCAATTATAAAATCAAACTAAATAATGAATATACCAGCTAATTTAAAATACACAAAAGACCACGAGTGGGTTTTAGTTGATGGAGATGTTGCAACAGTAGGAATTACAGATTTTGCCCAAAAAGAATTAGGTGATATCGTATATGTTGAAGTTGAAACACTAGATCAAACATTAGATAAAGATGAAGTTTTTGGAACGGTTGAAGCAGTAAAAACGGTTTCAGATTTATTTTTACCGCTTTCAGGTGAAATTATCGAGTTTAATGATTCGTTAGAATCAGATCCTGAAAAAGTAAATTCAGACCCTTATGGAGACGGATGGATGGTTAAGGTAAAAATTTCAGATGACTCTCAAATAGAAACACTTTTATCAAGTGAAGAGTATAAAGCTCTTATCGGGGCCTAATTTAGTACTGTTAGCTTTAACTTGGACATTAGTAATATTAATTGCAAGTCTAGTAAGCTTAGGAAACATGCCTTCTGTTGAAGTTCCTGGAAAAGATAAAACAATACATTTTATTTTCTATTTTGTTTTAACACTTCTCTGGAATTTTGCGTTACAAAAAAAGTATAAAATCTGGTCGTTAAAGTTTATAATAGTTATTGCGGTAATTATTTTTGGCATAATTATTGAAGTTTTACAAGGAGTTTTAACAAAAAACAGAGAAGCTGATATTTATGATGTAATGGCTAATTCGGCCGGAGCATTAATAGCTTTGATTGTTATATTTTGGTTAAAAAATAAAACTTTTGAAAAAAAATTTTAAAACATTTCTATTATTAACTATATTAGCACCTCAAAATTAAAATCATGGAAGTAAAGAAAAATCCAAACGTAGATCCAAAAAGAAATAGCACGCTTTATTTTCAAATTGGATTAGCTGCAGTTTTGTTATTAACATATGTTGGAATCGAATTAAAATCGGAAGATCCAAGAGAAGAAAAAGTAGAGCTTGTTATAGAAGATAATTTTGTAGAAGATGATGTAGCTATTATGACTATGCCACCAGCTCAAAAATTACCACCACCACCACCACCAGCGCCAGTTGAAATACAAGTTGTGGATAATAAAGTTGAAATCAAAGAAACTAAGATAGAAAAAACTGAAACAAACGAAAATACTCAACAACAAGAAACTAAAACAGCGGATTCTTATGGTGATGAAGGAAGTACAGGAGATGATATTCCTGATGAAGTTCCGTTTGCCGTAATTGAGCAAGTTCCATTATTTCCTGGTTGTGAAAATGAGCCAAAATCAAAACAATTTGATTGCTTCCAAGAGCAAATGCAAAAACACATCAAAAAGAATTTCAGTTATCCTGAAAGAGCTATGGAAGATGGTACACAAGGAAAAGTTAATGTTGAATACTTAATTGGTACTGACGGTAAAGTAACTGTGTTAAGAGTAAAAGGTCCTAAAGGGACAGAATTACTTGAAAAAGAAGCTAAAAGAATTATTGAAAAATTACCTCAATTAAAACCAGGTAAACAAAGAAATAAAGCAGTAAAAGTTAGACACGTAGTGCCAATTACTTTTAAATTGCAATAATTAAAAAATCCCAACTTTAAGTTGGGATTTTTTTTGGCACATATATTGTATTGATTATTTAACAAGTTGTTAACTATTAATCTGTATATATTATGAGACCAAATGTAGATTTTCCGAAAAAGGCAAAAAATAGCTTTATATTTTTTCAGTTAGGACTTATTGCAACTATGTTAGCAGTATTGTTTGCTTTAGAATTTAATTTTGAGTTAAAACCTAAAAAAGCAGATGTGCCGAAAACAATTCCAACAGTTGATATTTCGTTGCCTACCGATTTTAGAATAATTCCTCAATCTAAACCTATAGCCGAAACAAAACCATTAATTACAAAACCAAAGTTCACTAGTCAATTTAAGAAAACTTTTCAAGAAGTTCCAAAAGATGACACTAAGCCAGTTGAAACTAATCCAAGTAATGTAGATACTAATATTCCTTCAAAAACGGATGTAGACCCGATAAAGAATAATAGTACAATCAACAATCCTGCGCCAACTGTTTTTAACGTAGAGGAACTTCCAATGTTTCCTGCATGTAAAGGTTTGCCAAGAGACGAGCAAATGAAGTGCTTTGAAGAACAAATGGCAAAAGCCGTTGCAAAAAATGCAGTTTACCCTGATAAAGATTTAGAAAAAGGCAAGCAAGGTGTAGCATTGATATCATTTATTATAGACGAAAATGGTAAAATTATTGATGTAAAAGCCATAGATAACAAGAGAGCAACGCCTGAAATGCAAAAAGCAGCCGAAAAAGCGGTTCAGAAAGTTTCAAAACTTACACCAGCAAAACAAGGAGGAAATCCTGTGAGAATTAAATATAGTATTCCGGTGTCGTTTAAAATTAAATAACTAAAATAAACCCATAAAATCATCCCACATCAGTGGGATTTTTTTATTTTTACCACTTATTACAAATACTGCTAAAAATGGAAATCAGACAATATTTAGATGCTACTTATCTGAAAACAGCTCAACAAGCTAATTTATCAGAAGAAAAAAACAATGAAGTAGTTAAAAATTGTATTCAAGAAGCCATTGATCATAATTTTAAATTGATTATGATTCGACCAGATAAAGTAGCTTTGGCTAAAGAAATGATACAAAAGGCAAAATCAAAAGTTACCATCGGAACAGTTATTGATTTTCCTGAAGGAGACGGCACTCTGGAAGATAAATTAGCAGAAGCTATTCAAGCGATTAATGATGGTGCTGATGATTTGGATTTTGTAGTTGACTATAAAGCTTTCAAAAATGAAGCGTTTGACAAAGTTAAAGAAGAAGTTTTAGAAGGGACTAAATTAGGTCTTAAACACAATAAAATTGTCAAATGGATTATCGAAGTTGCAGCTTTAAATGATCATCAAATAGTGCAATTATCAGCTTTGATAAAGAATGTAGTAATTGCAAACTGTAACGAAAAAGACTATGAAAAAGTATTTGTAAAATCATCTACTGGATTTTATAAAACGCCCGAAGGAGTTCCAAACGGTGCAACAGTTGCTACTATAAAACTAATGCTTGAAAACTCATTTCCATTACCTGTAAAGGCGGCTGGTGGTGTTAGAACCTATGAAGAAGCTGTTGAAATGATTCAGTTAGGGGTAAAAAGAATTGGAACATCTGCGGCAAAAACAATAGTAAATGGAGAAATTTCTAAAAATGATTATTAAATAATATTTATGAAATCGTCATTAACAAAAAGTTTGCGGGAACAAACATCTATGAAGATAAAGTGATTCCATAGCCCTTTTGAAAAAAATAATTATCTACAAATGAAAAAAAATTATATTTTATTGTTGTTGGTTTTTGGATGGACAACTTTTGCACAAACAAGTTCAAGAGAACAATTTCCACTTTTTTCGGAATGTGAAGCATCTGTTTTAGACCAACAAGAAGCTTGTTTTTATAACACAATTCAGAACTTTATTTATACAAATTATAAAGTTGCAGATGATGTAAAATTGGCTAATTTTAAAGGAAATGTTATCGCACTTTTTGAAGTAGATACAACAGGAACATTTAAAATTCTATATATTGATGCACCTTACGAATCTTTAAAAACAGAAACAAAACGTGTTTTTGAATTATTACCAAAAGTTAAACCTGCAACCTATTCTGGGCGAAAAACGTATTCAAAATTTACTTTAAAAATTGCAATTCCGTTAGAACAACCAAACGTGTCCTCTTCTAAAACCGGAGTTATTCAAGATAAAACAAATACTTTTTTGATTGATAATTCAAAAGAATTGTCAGAATATGATGCTATTGTATACAAACCTTTCGAAAATCCGCAATTCAAAAGCAAGGGAAATATTATGTTTTCGCATCAAAATTATGGTGTTTTTGATGCCTTGCTCAATCAAGTTGGAAGTAATAATCATACTGCTTCAAAGCCTTTTTCTTATGATGAAGTAGCAAAATATTATGATTTTGAAACCGTAAACCAATCGGCTTTAAAACAAAAAGAATCGTGGTGGGGAAGAAAATTTTGGAACGAAAACTTAGTAGCCATTCAAGGCGAAGGATATTGGTTCTCACTAAATCCTATTTTAGATGTAAGAATTGGAAAAGATACTGAAAGCGAAGCATCAAATACTTTTGTGAATACTAGAGGAGTAAAAGTTGATGGGGGTTTAGGCGAACAATTAACGTTTTCTACTTCCATTTTTGAAAGTCAAGGGCGCTTTGCAGATTATTATAATGCGTATGCAGAAAGTATAAAACCATCAGGTGGAAATCCTGCAATACTTCCAGGAATTGGAATTGCAAAACGCTTTAAGGAAGATGCTTACGATTTTCCAATGGCAGAAGCTAATATTAAGTACACACCAAATCAATTCATTAATCTACAATTGGGTTATGGAAGAAATTTTTTAGGTGACGGATATCGTTCTCTCATACAAGGTGATGGCACAAGTCCGTATCCGTTTTTTAAAATCAATACTACTTTTTGGAAAATTAAGTACACCAACACCTATATGTGGTTAAAAGATGTTCGAGATTTAGCTACGGTTGACGGAACCTATGCAACAAAATACATGGCAAATCATTATTTGAGTTGGAATGTAACCAAACGATTTAATCTTGGGTTTTTTGAAAGTGTAGTTTGGACCAATACGAACGAAAGAGGTTTTGATTTCAATTTTGTAAACCCATTGATATTTTACAGAGCAGTAGAATTTGGTTCTTCTTCAAAAACTGGAAATGCGGTATTAGGACTTTCCTCAAAATACAAATGGAATAATCAGATTAACTTTTACGGACAATTTTTAATCGATGAGTTTGCAATTGGCGATGTGCAAGAAAGTAATCAAAGTTGGAGAAATAAATTTGGTTATCAAGTAGGAGTAAAGTATTATGATGCGTTTAAAGTTAAAAATTTGTTGTTGCAATTAGAATACAATCAAGTGCGACCTTATGTGTATTCGCACAGTAATCCTTTGACAAATTACGGGCACAATAATCAAAGTATGGGACACAATTGGGGTGCAAATTTCAGAGAATTAGTAGCCATAGCACGTTATTATAAAGGAAGATATTTTGCTGATGCAAAATTAATTTACGGACAACGTGGTTTTGATTTTAATAACGGAACCGACACTTTTAATTATGGTGGAAACATCTATTTAGATTATGATGAAAATCGTCCGTATGATACAGGTGTTTCAATAGCACAAGGAAATAAAACTACGGTTATGATTGCCGATGTACAAGTAGGATATTTAGTAAATCCAGCTTCAAATTTAAAAGTTTTTGGAAATGTTTTATTTAGAAATTTTGATCCAACAGCTGAAACTGCTGCAACTGTTAAATCAAATACTATTTGGTTTTCAATTGGATTAAGAAGTGATTTATTTAACTGGTATTTTGATTATTAGTGGATTTCTGAATTAGTTTTAAGAATAGAAATAAAATATGAAAAGACTAATAGTAATATTTTTTTTAACGAATTCTTTATTATTCAGTCAAGAAAAGACTATAAGAGAATTTGTTTCTGAATTGAACTTAAAAAAGTTTGTAATACCAGATAACTTCAAATTATCTGGTAATATATTAGATTCAAAATTAGAATGTAAAAATTATTATTATTCAAAAAAAGAAAAGGATTCTACTTATTTGTTTAGCCTCAAAGAAGACTCTAATTTTATTGCTTTTTTACCTGTTGGAAATTATTACATTGATGAAAATTTTAAAAACATCTCCCAAAACCCTAATGGTTACTATGGTTCAATCGCTCCTTCAGATTTATTGATTTATAATAAAAAAGCAGATGAGTTTTATTACATTAAATGTTTAGCTTCTGGAAGTTCAAAATATTCTAAAGAAGGAATTGAATATGACTTATATTTTGAAATTTATCCTCCAATAATGCTTTTAGATAACAAATTAAATCCTAAATATTATTTTTTTGATTCGGAGGAAGATGGCGACATAAACTTAGCTTATTATGAAATTTTATTTTTTGAAAATTATTTTCAAATTAATTCATTTGCTCAAAAGGAAAGAAAAAAAATAAACATTCAGGATTTAAAGTTTGATGATTTAGAAGAAGTTTGTACGAAGGAAACAGTTTTAATAAAAAAAGAATATTTTAAATACAATAAAATCGATATCTTTAATATTTATAATCAAAAAATGAATAAGCAGTTGTTGCCTCATTTTCCTCGAGTAGAAAATTAATCATCAATGTTGAGTTTTAGTTTGAAAAAAACAACCTTCATAACAATTTTTTCTATTTTCCTTTTTGCATGTAGAGATGCAAATTTTAAAGAGTATTCTATCGAGAAGATTGTATTTTCAAGTGATTTTTATTCGGATTCAGTTCATGAAGTCTCCATTAAAAACAGAGAGGAAGTTGATTATTATGTAAGCCAAATAAGTAATCTTAAAAAAATGGAAGTGATGTATATTTTAAGCCTTTTGAAGGAGCTTTAGATATTCATTTTTATGTAAAAACGAAAAATGGAGAAAATAAAATAATCCCATCACTTCATACAAGTATTATCATTAAAAAAGATAATGTTTATATATTCACCAATTACAATGGAGAATTTAAAAATGATTCTCTTGCTAACGAGATAATAAAAAGATATAAAAAAGGAATAAATAATAAAGATTTTGAATGATTTTTTGTGGTAATTATCCTTTTCTATTATTACAAACTCAATAATTCCCAATTTTTAACGAATTTTCTAAATTCTAAATTCCAAATTCTAAATTTCATATCGTATCTTTGCACGCAATTTAGCGCAAAATAAAAAGCATTGGAAACCATTACGCAACCCCAAAACAAAAAATCACTTTACAAAGACTTTGTGGCGATTACTAAGGCACGATTGTCAATTAGTGTTGTGGTCTCAACGCTTGCGGGTTATTTATTAGGATTCAACGACGAACAGCCTTTTAAATGGTCTGTTTTGTTCTTGTTGATTGTTGGTGGTTATTGCATGGTGGGTGCTTCTAATGTTTTCAATCAAATTATTGAAAAAGATTTAGACACTTTAATGGACCGAACTAAAAACCGTCCGTTACCTTCAGGTAGCATGTCTAAACAATTTGCCTTCATTTTAGGAACTATTCTTACCATTTTAGGATTAATTATACTGTACAACGTAAATCCGAAAACGGCTATGTTTGGTGCGATTTCGATTTTTATGTATGTTAGCTTATATACACCTTTAAAAACAGTTACACCTTTATCGGTTTTTGTGGGCGCTTTCCCCGGAGCGATTCCGTTTATGTTGGGTTGGGTAGCAGCAACAGGTCATTTTGGAATTGAAGCGGGAACATTATTCATCATTCAATTTTTTTGGCAATTTCCACATTTTTGGGCAATTGGTTGGTTTTTATATGATGATTATAAAAAAGCAGGATTCTTTATGTTGCCAACAGGTAAGAAAGACAAAAAAACTGCTTTACAAACCGTTTTATATACCATTTGGATGATTATAGCTTCTGTAATTCCAGCTTTTGGATTTACAGGAAAATTATTTTTAAGCAAAATAGCTACAGTCGTAGTAGTTTTATTAGGATTATGGATGTTATTTTACGCTTTTAAACTTCACAAAGAAATGGATGCAAAAGCTGCAAGAAAATTGATGATTGTAAGTGTTTCTTATATATCTTTGTTGCAAATTGTATATGTTTTAGATAAATTTTTACGATAAGATGGAAAATAGAATGACATTTGAAGAGGAACAGGAACGTAAAGGAAAAACCTACAAGCTTTTGCTTTGGTTTGGAATGATAAGTATTTGTATGATTTTTGCCGGATTAACAAGTGCCTATGTAGTAAGTAAATCTCGTCCAGATTGGTTACAAGATTTTGAATTACCTACAGCTTTTTTGATCAGTACAATTGCAATGCTCGTGAGTAGTTTTACTTTTTATGCCGCATTACAATCTATGAAAAGAGGGAATAGAAATCAAACTACTATTTTATTACTTTCAACGCTAGCATTAGGAATAACATTTATAGTTTTACAGTTTAAAGGATTTGGTCAAGTCATCGAAAACGGCTATTTTTTTACAGGAAGTGAAAGTAATGTAACAACTTCATTTTTGTATATTGCGGTTTTAGTACACATTGCACATCTTTTAGGAGGAATTATTTCTCTTTTAGTTGTAATTTATAATCATTATAAACAAAAATACAATTCGGCTCAAACCCTTGGTATAGAGCTAAGTGCAATGTATTGGCACTTTATGGATTTTATTTGGGTTTATTTGTTTTTGTTTTTCTATTTTTTCAAATAGAAAAAAAATAATAAATTTGGGAACTTTTTAACAATTAAAAAATTTATGGGAGCGACAGTTATTTCAAACGAACACGCTTTAGACGGAGGTCCAGGACCATTAGGAGCAACCTATGGTAAAATGATGATGTGGTATTTCATCTTATCTGATGCATTAACCTTTTCAGGATTCTTAGCTGCGTATGGTTTTTCAAGATTCAAATTCATCGAAACTTGGCCTATTGCAGACGAAGTTTTTAACCACTTTCCTTTTGCACATGGTGTAGATGCACCTATGTATTATGTGGCTTTAATGACATTTATCTTAATTTTCTCTTCTGTAACTATGGTATTAGCTGTAGATGCAGGTCACCACATGAAAAAAAATAAAGTTGCTGTTTACATGGCACTTACTATTGTGGGTGGTTTTATCTTCTTAGGTTCACAAGCTTGGGAGTGGAAAAACTTTATCAAAGGTGAGTTTGGTGCAGTAGAAACTTCTGGAGGTTCAATTTTACAATTTGTAAAAAAAGGAGCAGATGGAAACTATGAAAGAGTTGCGCTTGGTGAATTTGCAGCTGTGTTGCAAGAAGATAGAGTTCAACACGAAAAAAATAATGGTATTTGGTTCGTAGGAGAAGCTACAATTCCAAGTCATTCAGCTAATGAAGTTATACAAGGTTTCAAAGCGAATGAAGATATTTTAGTAAGAGTTGAAACTATCGATCCTGCAACAAAAAAGAAAGTTGTTTTATCTAGAGAAGAATCTTTAAAAAGAATAGCAGATACAAAATATGTTGTTGAAGGAGCTAACTTAGTTAGAAACGAATACGGAAACAAATTATTTGCCAATTTCTTCTTTTTTATTACTGGATTCCACGGATTCCACGTATTTACAGGAGTTTTAATCAATATCATTATTTTCTTTAATGTGTTGTTAGGAACTTATGAGAAAAGAAAAAGTTACGAAATGGTTGAAAAAGTTGGATTGTACTGGCACTTTGTCGATTTAGTATGGGTGTTCGTATTCACGTTCTTCTACTTAGTATAATATTTTAATTAAAAGTATATCATGGCACACGCACACGAATCAAATACAAAAAGAATATGGATGGTTTTTGGTTTACTTTCAGTAGTAACCATTGTAGAAGTTATATTCGGTATCTATAAACCTAAAGCTTTATTTTTTAATGACTTTTTAGGGATGAATTTATTAAACTGGTTATTCATCATTTTAACAATTGTAAAAGCATACTACATTATGTGGGCTTTCATGCACTTAGAAGGTGAAAAGGGTGGTTTTAGATGGTCAATTGTTGGACCATTAGTATTCTTAATTTTATATCTATGTTTTATCGTTTTAATCGAAGGAGCTTATGTTTTCGATGTTTATAAAACAGGACATATCAAGTGGAATTTTTAACATTTGTTTTCTATATCATAATCCCGATTTTCATCGGGATTTTTTTTACTTTTGTATGAACTAAAATTAGTTATTCTAATGAAAAATAAAATTGTCCTTATATCGCTTTTTGCTTTGCCAATTGTGATTTATCTGATATTTTCTACGGCTTCTCATAATTCACTTTTTTTACCAACACTTTCTGAAAATAATTCTGAAATTCCTCAAAATTGGACAAGTTTAGACAGCTCAAAAATAGCATTATCTGGAAAAATTACAGTTCTTGGTTTTGTAGGAAATAATGTAATTGAAAATAGAGGCAATTTTTTTAACCTAAATCAAAAAATTTATAATAAATATAAAGGTTTTACTGATTTTCAAATGGTAATGGTTACCCCAAAAGGAAATGAAGCCAAAGCCAAACAAATAATTAATGAATTAGCTCCAATTACAGGTGATATGAAGGGTTGGAAATTTGTTTTTGCTTCGCCTGATGAGATACAATCATTTTATGATAGTTACAAATTAGCAGGAAAATTAGATGAAAACTATGGAACACCTGCGGTTATAATAGTTGATAAAGCGTTAAATCATAGAGGAAGAAAAGGTAAAAACAGAAAAGGAGTAGAGGAATATAAGGAAAGTTACAATACAATTTCAGCGGCAGATTTGCATAATGAAATGACCGATGATGTAAAAATTATTCTTCGTGAATATCGTTTAGCTTTGAAAAAAAATAATAATAAACGAAAAGACGCTTTTAGAGATAAAATTGAAGAGAATGTAACAAAAGCAAATCAAAATAATAATGAAAAATAAGTCATACATTGGAATTTCATTTATCGTTTTGATTTTCGGAATTTGGGCTATCCCAAAAATTATAGCTAAATTCCAAAAATCAGATTTAGTTGAAATTGGACCCGTTCCAACATTCGAATTAACCAATCAAAATAATAAGAAAATTTCGGACAAAGATTATTTGGGTAAAGTCTATGTAGTAGAATTCTTTTTTTCCACTTGTCCAACAATTTGTCCAAAAATGAATCAAAGTATGTTGCAATTGCAAGATGAATTTTATGGCAATCCAAGTTTTGGATTGGTCTCAATCACAATTGACCCAAAACAAGACACACCTAATGTTTTAAAGGAACACGCGGATTTATTAGGTGTAAAACATTATAATTGGCATTTTTTAACAGGTGATAAAGAATATATTTATAATTTAGCCAACAAAGGATTCAATTTATTTGCTGGTGAAAATTATAAAGCAGCTGGCGGATTTGAACATTCGGGTTTGTTTGCTCTTGTAGATAAAGAAGGGAAAATTAGATGCAGAAAAGACGCACAAGGCAATCCAATTTTATACTATGATGGATTAGAAGCAGATGGCGTGCAAGCCATTAAAGAGGATATTAAAAAATTATTAGAAGAATAATATGGAACAGTCAAAAGAAATAAAATATAATAAGGTCATCATTGCTTTATCAATAGCAATTCCAGTAGTAGTCGCGTTACTTTTTGGAGTAAACTTAAGAAAAATGGGCTTTGATGTACAACCATTGTCGTTCTTACCGCCAATTTATGCTACAACGAACGGATTAACAGCCTTTATTTTAATAGGTGCTGTGGTTGCAATTAAAAACGGTAATAGAAAGTTACATGAAAATTTAATGAAAACCGCAATTGCATGTTCTGTTGCGTTTTTAGCCATGTATGTTGCCTATCACATGACTTCAGATTCTACAAAATTTGGAGGAGAAGGCATTGCGAAATATATTTATTATTTCATCTTAATCACTCATATTTTATTATCGGTTATCATTATTCCTTTAGTGTTAACCACTTATGTTAAAGCTTGGTCTGAACAATTTGATAAGCACAAACGCATTGCAAAAATTACGTTTCCAATTTGGTTGTATGTTGCGGTTACAGGTGTTGTGGTGTATTTAATGATTTCTCCTTATTATGCACACTAAAGAAAATAGAACAAAGAAAATAGAACAAAGAGGTTGTAAGATGAAAATATTTTTCTTTTTTCTTTTCTCTTTTTTCTTTTCTCTTTCGACTCAAGCTCAATGCGCCATGTGTCGTGCTGCTCTGGAAAGCGAAGATGGTGGTGTAAAAGCAGAAGCCGTTAATGACGGAATTGTTTATTTAATGGCAATTCCTTACGTTTTAGTTGGTGTTTTAGGATACGCAATTTACAAAATGCGTTACGGAAAGAAGAAGTAGTTAGAAAATCAATTTCAAGTAATTCTTAATTCATTAATTGAATTACTCCATTCCGTCAATACTGATGCTCATTTTCCCAGAAGTAGTTATGAATGCAATGATGGCTTTATCCGTTAATTCAATTTTTTCAAATTCAAAATCGTTCAAAGTTCCGTTGACAAAAACGCCTTTCATGGGTGAATAATTTGATAAATACGGATTCATGCTCTTTTTGCCTTCTTCTAAATTTCCTTTTATTGAATAACGGCAGTTTTCCTGAATTTTTCTTAAAATAGTTCCTTGCAAAAGCCAATTTGCGGATTTTGTTAAAATACCTTTAGTGTTCAAAACATAATCCATTTGGTCAAAATAAATTTCTTTTGTAATTGAATTATAATTCGGAATTCCTGATAAATAAATCGTGCCATTAATACTTCCTAAAAGATCTAATGCAATAATCATTTTGCCATCTTTTTGCCATAAATCAACTTTTTGAACCGTAATTTTTCTACTTCCCGATGCAAATTCTTGACCTTGAAAATTTTTGGTTACAATTTTACTTGCGCTTTCATAGGTAGAAACTGCCACCACAGAAGCTGTTGTGTTTTCTGGTATTGATGCTACAGGTTTTAATATGATTTTAGCAGCATCAAATCCGTTTTTAGGCTCTTGCCCCACCATGGTTTGCATGTTGCATTTTAAGCCCATGTTTAGTGTGATTTTTGATTTTGATAGTTTAGCTTCGGTTACATACAATTCCATCGGAACCATTTTAAACCAAGTTTCATATTGTTCACTTGTTAAAAAGGGCGTGCTTAATTTTTCTAAAACAACTAATACTTGTGGTTTAAAATCGCAGGTTTCGTCAATCGCTTTGTCAATTTTTTTTGCAATTTTCGATTTAAAAATACTTAGCGTTGGATTAATAATGTAAGTAATTGGGACATTTTTTCCTGCAACTAAAATACTTGGGCTTTCACTCCATTCAAAATCTTCTAATTTAGAAACTGTAGTAAGTTTCCAGTTGGTTAAATGGGTCTTGCTGTTTAATGTGATGGTTCCGTTTAAGTTGATTTCTCGGGTATCATTTAATCCCATAAAATCAGTACCGTATTTAAATTTTGCCCAAATTTTCATTGGAATTACAGAAACAATATTGCCGTCTTTTTCAGTTAACTTGATAGGAGCTGTTTTCCAAATTTTCATTTCGGTTTTGTCATCACTTAAAACAGAATCGTTATAAATTAATCCAGTTAAATTTTTATTCAACTGATATTCTATTTCCTTAAGTGTAATTTCAACAGGCATAGCCACAAAAGAAGTTTTATTTTTGTAAACCACGGCAGCATTGTTTGAAGGTGCAGGTTTTAGCGCTTCTATTTTATTGGTTGTTCCACAAGAAATTAATAGTAAAAACAAGCAAAAGATCAGAGTAAAAGCAATAGTTGTTTTCATCACCACAAAATATAAGTTGATTTTTTTTTTGATGTAAAAGTAAAATTTTAATTGATAACTGTAACAAAATTCAAAAAAAGAGGTCTTATTGGTATTGAGAAATAAAGCCCATAAAATGATAACAAAAAAAATACTCTTTTTTCTATTGCTGATTGGTTTTCAACTTTCGGCACAAACGAAAAAATGGACATTGGAAGAATGTGTGGATTATGCCATCAAAAATAATATTTCTATTAAATCATCTGAGTTGGATTTAAAAACTTCGGATATTGAGAAAATGGAAGCTGTTGGTGGTTTTTTACCCACTTTAAATGCTAATGCTAATTACAGTATCAATACAGGAGCAAGT